>NZ_NOLK01000069.1:0-40008 GCF_002245985.1 Nostoc sp. 'Peltigera membranacea cyanobiont' 232 | reverse complement strand
GATAAGGGGGGATTTGGGGATAGGGAAAGTTGGAGATATTCTAGTTGACTAGTTATATCTTGGGCGACTTGTCCTTTGCGGAGATCGAATTCGTGCCATTTATTGCCCCAGCGCAGTTTAAACTTTAGGCGCGTCCAGCCATCAGGGAGATGGGGATTGGCTACGGGGCCATTTTCGGTGATTTGGATGCCACCGAATCCAAAAATTACAGCTTGCCAAATACCGCCAGCACTAGCGCCATGAATTCCATCGCTGGTGTTACCTCGGTTATCTTCAAGATCCACCATTAACGCGTGCATAAATACTTCGTAAGCTTCGGTTGATTTGCCCAAATCGGAAGCTAAGATGGCGTGAACTGCTGGGCCAAGAGACGAACCATAAGTAATATCTGTACGGGGTGCGTAGTAATCCCAGTTTACCTGCAATGCTTTTTCGCTGTAGGGAAAATCTGTTGATTCTCGCATTAAATAAAGAAGCATCAATATATCTGGTTGTTTTATTACTTGATATTTGTTAGTTTGATCGACACCCAAGACGGCTTGCATGGAGCGATCGCGCCCTTTATCGTCTGCTAAATTTATATCTTCTAATTGGAAAAATCCCTCGCACTGCTCAATGAGTTGTGTTGATGGATCGTAGAGAAACAATATTTTGGCGATAATATCTTGCCAGTGCGATCGCTGTTCTGAGGTGAGTTGCAGTTTCTCTTCTAATTCTCTGGCTCGTTCGGGGAATTTTTGAACCAACCAATCATAAACTGCGATCGCTTTCTCTAAATGCCATTGCGCCATCCGGTTTGTAAAGGCGTTGTTGTGAACGAGTTCATGGTATTCATCCACTCCGATTACGCCCCGAATTTCATACTGTTGGCGTTCAGAATTGAATTCTACCCGGCTGGCCCAGAAGATCGCGGTATCTAAGATTATCTCTGCGCCGCACTTTTGCATCCACTCATCATCACCAGTGGTTTGCCAGTAATTCCAAGCGGCGTAGGGAATATCTGCATTGATATGAATTTCGCGATCGCGGCACCAAATCCGCACGTCTTCACCATAAAAATCGTTTCCGAGTGCCCAACGTGGTGTTACTTCATCTCCAGTATCAGCACTTTCCCAGGCAAACATTGCTCCTTTATAGCCGTAATGGGTTGCCTTGCGTCTAGCTCCTGGTAAGGTGAGCCAACGGTAAGTAAGTAGGTTTCGGGCGATCGCTGGTTGGGTAAATATAAACATGGGCAACATAAAAATTTCTGTATCCCAAAATATATGACCGCGATAGCCAAATCCCGAAAGAGTTTTAGCAGGAATGTTCACCCTGTCATCATTGGGTGGGCCAGCAATCAGCAGCTGGAAGAGATTGTAGCGAACAGCAAAAGTAGCTGTGCTATCCCCCTCAATCAGGATGTCACTTTGCTGCCAAACCTCATCCCATGCCTGCTGATTGGCTTTTTGTAGGGTTGCGAAGTCTGGCAGGTGCGCGAGTTTTTCTTGAGCAGCTGAGACTGGGGTATCAATCTCCCGCGAAGTAAAAACTGTCACTAATTTTTCTACTGTTACCACCTGTTGCGCCTTAGCTAAGAAGGTAGTGCTTAAGGTTGGATAACCAGGTGCAGTATTGACTTGCAAAGATGCTTCAGTGCCTAATATTGTCACCTTAGCAGCCATACCGAGTTCAATTCGGGAGTGGCGGGTGCGGCGTTGCAACCAGATTCCTTGGTCAGTTTTGCCTTGATCTAGTCCTTCCCAGTGATTGAAACCCTGATTTTCTGGATAGCCGTTGATACTAGCTTGAATTTCGATTAACCCATCAAAATCTACTGGCGTTAAATGGCAGCGTAGCGCCAAAACGTGGGGATCTGCAAGACTAGCAAAGCGTTCAAAGCTGATATCTATGGTGTTTCCACTGGGAGAACGCCAACGCAAAGCCCGGATGAGTAGTCCCTCACGGAGGTCAAGTTGGCGATCGTAGCTCAATATCTCACCTTGATCGAGACGAAAGCGATCGCCATTCACAATTACTATCAAGGGTAGCCAGTCAGGGCAATTTACCAGTTCAGTGTACACCACTGGCACATCGTCGTAGACACCGTTGATGAAAGTACCGGGCAATGCATGAGGATACCCTTCCTCAAAACTGCCTCTTGTTCCTAGATACCCATTGCCGATTGTAAAGACGGTTTCTTTAGATTGCAATTGGTCAGGGTCAAACTGGGTTTCGATTAATATCCAGTCTGTGTAAATAAAATGGCGAGAACGGCCTTTTGTTTGCATAAAGTGGGGAGTAGGGATTAGGGAATAGGAAATGGGAATTTTGAGTATTTGAGAGAGATGAACGGAGTTCTGAGGTGGATTCATCCAGTTCCGAGGTGGATGAACGGAGTTCTGAGGTGGATGAACGGAGTTCCGAGGTGGATGAACGGAGTTCTGAGGTGGATGAACGGAGTTCCGAGGTGGATGAACGGAGTTCTGAGGTGGATTCATCCAGTTCCGAGGTGGATGAACGGAGTTCTGAGATGGATGAACGAGTATCTGAGCTTAATGCTTCAAGTTCTAACTCCCCTTTATAGACTCAAAATCTCCAATCTACTCCCAATTACGAATTACGAATTACCCCCATGTGCTTTTCCAAAATCTTTTCGGCTCTAGGTTTATAAATGAGATGAAATAATGTTTCCATATAGCGATCTCTGGCTTCATTATTTTCTGGTGCAACAAAGTTCCAAAAAGTAAACATTTTTGCAAGCAGTAGTAATTGATTACTATGTAAATGCCAATTATATCGATTATGAATTCGCTGGCTCATCCATTGTGAAACTTCGTGCCAGTGTTCAGGGTGAGTATCGCATTGGTCAAGGAACTCTATAATTTTCTTTGCTGTTTCTTCTAAGTCCGTAGGATTAACATTAAATCGGTTTTCTTGGTTTTCGATAATTTCTAAAGAACCGCCAAATTGAGTAGTAAAACTAGGCAAACCAGAAATCATCGCTTCCAAAAGACTCCGGCCGAAGGATTCAAAGCGGGCAAAATGGACATAAATTCCCTGAGAATCTGCAACTAACCGGTAGGCTTCGCCGAGTTCACTGCTAGGGATACGCATCCCCACCCAGCGAATCTTGCCAGAGAGATGATATCGATCGATAACGTCGTAGAGTTTTTGAATTTCTTCTGCTTCTTGTGGGTTTATAGCTTCATCTGGATGCAGTTTACTACTTAAAATAATCAGGTTACAACGTTCTTGCAACGCCTGACTTTTACCAAAGCATTCAGCTAAACCAGTGAGATTGTTGATTGAAGTAATGGTATCAACGGCAAAGATTGGTCGCTTATTAGGGCAATCTAAGTTACCAAAGATTTGGGGGTCTTCGCGGCTAAATAGTAAGTCGTGGACTTGTGTACGAAGGTGAGAATCTCGGTCTTCTTTTTGGCTATAGGGAAAGAAAATATTCTCATTTACTCCCGGCGGCACTAAGTTGAATTTAGGACTAAACAAATCAATGCCATCAACTACATGATACAACTGCGGCATTGTAAAGCACTTATACGACTCATATTGACCTATTGTGTCGGGTGTGCCGACAATTTCTTGATAGGACGATGTGATAATGAAGTCGGCGGCATTCATGCTAATCAAATCGGCGGTGAATTGTACGGAGAAATGATATTGTTCTTCTAAATCTTGCCAATATAAGTTGCTAAATAGATATTTAGGTTTTGCCAAAGAATGAGCAATGTTGCACTGGGTAACTTTCATCCGGCGAGATAGAAGGAAGGCTACTAAGTTACCGTCGCTGTAATTACCAACAATCAGATTAGGTTTGACTTTAAATTGAGCTAGTAATTCTTTTTCTGCATCTATGGCAAATTGTTCTAAATAAGGCCAAATCTCAAATTTAGAAATCCAGTTGTTGGTGATTTCTGGATTGAATTCACCAAAAGGAACGCGCAATATCCAAGCATTTTCAGTATCTTGGACTTTTTCTAAACGCAGATTACAAAATGTCCCTTCACAGTTGGGGATTAGCCGAGTCAGAATAATTACATGTGGTTTAATGCCTAGCCGATCGAGTCCAGCGAGTTTAATTTGTTCCTGTAGTTCGTTTTCTAAGCTGCGAGCTTGTTCAAGGACGTAGATAACTTGACCGAGTGTTTCATCTCTTCCTAAAACATCTTCCTGTCCAACCCAACCGTGGATGGAAACGAGGACGACGCGAAAAACGGCGGGGACACGAGCCACAAATGCTTCTAAGATGCCAGGTTCTGGGGAGTAAATGAGTCGGTCGAGGAGTTCTAGGGTTTCGGAAACTCGCGCCGCAGTGTTACCCCAACCCGGCTCAAAGCCGAGTTCTTGGAGGTCTAAGCGGAATTTTTCATAAGGTTCATCAGGCGATCGCTCATTTAGCAAATTAAGTGCTAACTTAATTTGTTTGGCTAACTCAATACCGGAGGGAATGCGATCGCTAAACAGTAGGCGAACCCCATTGTGTTTTAGGCCCTGTAATGCTTTAAACAACATTTCTACCCAATATTCGGGGTCAGTCAACAATTGATTGCACAGGTAATGGTTAAGGAAGGCTAAACCTTGACCAATATTTCTGGGATCGTCGATTCTTGGAGAACCCTCATAAAAGGGGTGGAGGTCGATTTCGAGGATGTCGGGTTGGTAGCGGTTGACTAAGCGATCTCTTACATCTAGCAGTACTTGCGGTGTCATCTGCTCGAAGTTATTAAAATCGGCTGTCAGTCGCCAAACTTCCTGGTTAGCAATTTTGGGTCGAACCACGAACCAGGTATTTTCCTCTTCGATAATTATTTCATGAGTGTACTGTATCAGTTTGCCAACAGAAGAAGAGTGGTAAAAATAAGCTGGCTTTTGGGATTGATGACAGTAATCGGCAAAAGCTTGCAAAATCTCATTTCTTAGGAAGTAACGCTTACCTGAAGCACTCAACGTAGAAATCAACTGATGCAGAGCAGTTTTTTCATCACCGTTGAAGACAGCTTGAACTAGTTCATACATGATGACGAATTCCAAAACTTTAGCTAGACCACGACCTCATTTTTATCTCAGTCTCCGGTTCGGTGAGGTACATTTCCGATCTAATAGTAGGTAACTATGAAGAAAACTTACGTCTAGCTCTGGGATGAAACACTGCGAAGACTTCAAATCTATGGGATGAGGGAATTAGGAGTTAGGGCTTTTGCTTTACTGGCATAAAGAATTCCGTTCGTTGTAAACCACGTTAAGAGGATGAATGCGATTGAGGGTGAAGATGCGATCGCAGAGTCCGCAGCGATTGCTTCGTTCCACTCCGTTTCACTCGCAATGACATATCGGAAGTGATTAAGCGGACTTGATATAATTCGTAGTTCGTAATTGAGAAAGTCAGAATTGAATTTGGCTTTTCAGGTTGGCAGCGATCGCCTATTTTGCGTCAAGCTGATTTATCCACGAGTCTTTGAACTCCATTAATGAGCCTTTGATACTCGTTCACCAGTTTTTTATGCTTGTGCCTTGGTTGTCGGAGAGTGCGATCGCCATAATTAATCGAAGCGTAGGTTTCCAATGCCGGGGGTGCTGCCTCAAGACTTGAGTTACTAATCACTTTTATTTATCGGTTTGAAAAACAAGAGTATTTGCTCTTATTTGGTTGCAAGCCATAATATTGACTTCATGAGCTCCCAAGGTACCTTGCTGAGAAAAAAATCACCAATTTGATTGGTAGGCATAGTTTACTGCCGTAAACATCGCCTCTAAAAACTGGCGAACTGGTTGATGACTAGCGAACCTCGATGGGTTGTCGTTAGGTAAAACAGTCACAAAATCTTTCAAACTGTCCTCACAGCGAGAAGCAGAGAAGGACTAGGACAAACAGCATTGAATTATCGGGAGTAACAATTATGACTTGGTTAATTAGTACATTAATTATTGGGATATCTGCTGCTTTTGCAACTACCTTTGACGACAATTTATACTTGACAGCTTTCTTCGGAAAAGTCAATCGCAGTTTTCGTCCTAAGCATATTGTTATCGGTGAATTTCTTGGATTCACTACGTTAGTTCTTGCTAGTCTTCCTGGTTTCTTCGGCGGTCTTCTGATTCCCACCACCTGGATTGGATTACTAGGTTTGCTTCCTGTCGCCATTGGTATCAGTAATCTCATCAGCCGAGAAGAGCAAGCAGAGACAGTGCAAGCTGTGTCAGTTGACTTAACCTCTCCTGTCAAATCTGAACGCCAGAAAAAATCACTATTAGCAACCATCCGCGATCCTCAAACCTACCGCGTTTCTGCTGTCACCGTTGCCAATGGAGGAAACAACATTGGAATCTATGTACCGTTGTTTGCTAGTAGCAATCTTCCAAGTTTGGGTGTAATTCTGTGTGTTTGCTATTTTACTGTTGGGGTGTGGTGCTTACTCTCTTACAACCTGACTCGTAACCCTCTGATGACTCCCGTTTTAACTCGCTACGGTCGAAAAGTCTTCCCCTTTGTCTTAATTTACCTGGGACTCTCCATCTTAATTAAAAGTGAATCATATCGACTCTTACCTAGTCTGGCAATGTTTTCTAATTAGTCATTAAGTGATGTCTACGACGGGCTATGACGCTCTCTGCGAAACGCTGCGCGTAGCTTGCTCCCCTGTAAGGATACGAATACTCGCTAACACAACGCTTACGGTGTCGCAGATGAGTGCTATTCCCAGATATAACCAAAAAATCACGCGATCGTTTCCCATCCACAAAGATATTTCAATCACTTGAATTTATCAATTGCAATCAAAATAATATTTGATGTTATCAATCATTTTATCTAAAGTGAGAATAAAGCAGATTATTGATGGCTCCTATAAAATCAAACCCACTACTACGAATAATCATAGGAAGGAACTAATGAATCAATCAAATTCCAAAAAATTAACTCGGTGGCTTGTAACAGCAGTATTTCTGGTACTTGTAGCAGGATTTTCTCTCTTTGACCAGCCCAGCGTTAGAGCTTTAACACTAACACCATCTATACCTACGGGGTCTAAAGTAGCTCCAGCAATATCTCCAGTTAAATCACCAATGCAGACTGTAACTTCCTCGGTAACACCTCCAGTTACATCACCAATGAAGGCTGTAACTTCTCCGGTAACACCTCCAGTTACATCACCAATGGAGCCTGTAACTTCCTCGGTAATACCTCCAGTTGTATCGCCAATAGTGTCTGTAGCGGCAAATGTTAGACACTTATTACAAACCAATGAATGTGTCGGATGTAACCTAACTGGAGCAATGCTCAAGGATGCAAACCTGCAAGCCGCAAACTTAGAGAATGCGAACTTACAAAATGCAGACTTAGAAAGAGCTAATTTACAGCAAACAAACTTACAAGGGGCAAACTTTCAAGGAGCAGATTTAGGTAAGGTAAACCTTTTGGGAGCAAACCTGTTAGGAGCAAACCTATTTGATGCTGACCTAGAAAAAGCCAACCTGTTGGGAGCAAACCTGCAAATGGCTAACCTCCAGGGCGCAGACTTGGAAAAGACAAATCTCACAAATGCAAACATCCAGGGGACTAACCTGATGGGGGTTGATTTGGAAGATGCGATCAGACCGGAAGGATTCGCTATTCAGTGATTAAACTGAAGTTCTCAATGTAAATTTAATAAAAAACCTTAAAAGCCTGATTCAGTAATGAATACAGGCTTTTATTTTTAAAGGTTTGCACCCATATAATTGTCGGAGTTTGCGATCGCCATAATAGTAGATAAAGGCACGTCAGCAAAATACTGTTGCTGGAATTGTTCTTCGCGGACAGCAGCTAAAAACTTTGTCACTGCTTCATCGGCCAGGTTTTCTGCGCGATC
Source organism: Nostoc sp. 'Peltigera membranacea cyanobiont' 232 (assembly GCF_002245985.1). Classification (NCBI taxonomy): domain Bacteria; kingdom Bacillati; phylum Cyanobacteriota; class Cyanophyceae; order Nostocales; family Nostocaceae; genus Nostoc; species Nostoc sp. 'Peltigera membranacea cyanobiont' 232. The sequence goes on along the minus strand of NZ_NOLK01000069.1, from coordinate 32,161 downwards.
GCTAGAATGCCAAGCAAATTGCAAATCATTGTCTTGTCGTTTGACTGTGAACCCTAAAGATTTTAAAGCTTTGATTCCTACAAGTAAGGTTTGGTCGCTGATGCCAATTTTCTCTAAAAGTTGGACGCGGGTAACTGGTTGATTTGTGCGACTGAGATATTTGGCAATTCCGACAAGAGTCAGCCAAATTTGATTGGGTGGTTGATGGTTGGGTTTAGACCAAGCGATCGCTAATTGTTGCCGATCGTCAAGCGTAGACGCGGAGCGGCTTGTCATTAGACATCGCCGCAACCATAAGCGTAAATTATCCCAACTCGTGGGACAATCTTTGAGAGTCAATGCTGTTAGCGGGGCGTTTAGCCCGTCTTGAGTTGCATGCTCTGAGTATTTCTGATTTCGTAAGTCTAAGATAAGTGGTGTTAGCGATAGCGGGGCGTTTAGCCCATTTCGAGTGTTAAGTGCTGAGTCAACACTAGGACGCACGGCAATTAATCTGATTTCATAGCGTTTTTTGAAGGTGTTGTAGTCTAATTCGGCTATGCAATCACACCTTCCTATGGGTAATTCATCTTTGTAGTGTCCCCACCATAAGCCCGGAAAAGCACTTCTGCCGGAATCATCCCGAATGTCAAACTCGGTTTTAATGTACTGTACCTTTTTCCCTTGCCAATCCTGCTGATTTCGATGCCAAGCATTTTCAAACCGGCAGTTTTGAATTAGCAACTTCGGAACAGGATTACCCATTCCACAAGGTTCTAGTACTTTAAATTCCAAAAACAACTCTTTCCCCAAGTCTGCAACTGTTACCGTCAAGTCTGCTTGCACAGTTGGCGTTAAGGTTGTGCTACCTAAAGATTGGCGCAACTGCTGATTAATCGCGGCTGTAAATAAAGGAATATTTTCCACCAACAAACTCAAACCGGCTGCAAAGGGATGTCCACCAAAGCGATGTAACAAGTGTGCTTGGTCTTTTACCAGTTGGTATAAATCGACAGAATTCACCGAACGGGCAGAACCACGGGCTAGGGATTGGGGATTAGGGATTGGGGATTGGGAAAATTCCTCCCCAGTCCCCAGTTCCCAGTCTCCAGTCCCCAGTCCCTCTGTACTCAACAAAATAGTCGGGCGGCCTGTTTCTTGCGCTATCTGTCCAGCAACTAAGCCCAATACACCCGCAGGCCATTGGGCATCTTCTAGGACTATGACGCTGGTGGTTGATAAGTCTAATTGAGTAAGTTTTTGTGCTACTTGCGCTTGCACATCTTTTTGCAAAGACTTGCGCCTGGTGTTTGCGAGTTCTGTAACTTCGGCTAATTCGTGACAACGTTTGACATCTCGACTGGTTAATAATTCAACGCAAAAACCGGCATCACCTTGGATGCGGCTGACGGCGTTGATTCTTGGCCCCAAACCAAAGGAAATATCTGTGGGGCGATCGCCACTTTTTTGGCACAATTCTAATAATCGCCCCACCCCCGGACGGCGACGCGCTGCTGGCGGCTGTTGAAAATCTGCTTGCAGTCGTTGAATTCCCAACTGCGCCAAGTAGCGACAATCTCCACTTAACTGCACTAAGTCAGCAATTAATCCGACTGCTACTAAATCTAATAAATCTTCTAACGGATATTTTGCAATATTAGGCAGAGTTTTATACAGTGCTTCGACCAACTTATAAGCTACCGCTACCCCAGAAAGATTAAATAGCTGATGTTCCCTTGAAAAATAGCGGGGATTGATAATTGCTGCGACGGGTGGGCGTTCGGTGGGTAAAGTATGATGGTCTGTAACTATTACATCTATGCCTAACTGTTTGGCGTAGATAATTTCTTCAATGTTCGTGCTGCCAGTATCGCAAGTAACAATTAATTTCCAACCTTGGTTTGCTAAATTATCAATCCCTTGATTATTCAGTCCGTGAGATTCTTTCAGGCGATTGGGAATATAGTAAATTAATTGAGTACTTTGTGTAAAAAATTGCCCTAGTCCATCCCAAAGTACCGATGTGGCAGTAATCCCATCAGCATCAAAGTCTCCCCAGATGGCAATTTTTTCTTTGGCGTTATATGCTTGTTGCAACCGGGCGATCGCTAAGTGCATTTCTTGCCCAAACTCAAAGGGACTCGCTGGTTGATAAGCTTTATAGTTGATAAAAGCGGTTAACTGTTGATTATCTTTAATTCCCCGTTTCCACAACAATTGTGCTGCATATATTCCACTTGATGCAGGTGTATATTGTTTCACCGCTTGGATGAACCACTCCGGGGGTTGTTCGGTTGCTGCTATAGTCCACTGTTGTTCTGACATTGTTAAATCGGGGATTGATCCTCAGTTGTTGGAGATTCACTTACTAGGATTCAATGAACTGGATAAAAATGTATCTCCATTGTTAGGGAAAGTTTTCGGCATTTCAGGAAACTATTTCGATCCTGGCAAAATGGGATCGTATTTCCAATCTCTTGAGCAAGTTAATCAGAACTGGGAATTGCTTAATTTATTATTGAACGAAAAAAACGAATATTTACCGAGTCTAGTTCTTGCAATGAAAATGCTTTCAAATGCTTTAGATTTACAAAAAGGACTTTATATTACTTTTTAAGTTTCCATGAGATACAGGATAAAAAATCCTGTGAATAAAATCAAAGGGAGATTTCTTGAATGTTGTCAAAATTTGGCAATGAGTCTTTCACTGCTTCTTCATTAACTTGTATGCGATCGCGATCGCACCGTTTGGCAAACTGACAATAATCGCAAGTTTTGCTACCCTCCACAACTTGAGGAAACTGCTGGTTATTTTGGTAATCTTCCAGCCAATGGGTTAACTGACTTAACAGTTGATTAAGTTTCTTTGCTATTTGTGTGTGTTGAGCAGTATTGTAATTAAATTTAATATTTTGCGGTTTGCCCTCCGATTGGACGAACCAGTAAGTCATGGAAATATTTTCTGGCAAATAGTCGCTAGTTTCTGCCAATACATAGAGATAAAGGCGTGTTTGCCAGTTGGATTCTAACTTGCGTTTATTGGGTGGTTTCGGATAAGTTTTCCAGTCGAGAATTTGCGCTTGTTGATTATCTGCAATCAATAAATCATAGACAACCGTCAGCAAATAATCCTGAACTTGCAGAGTTCGGTAGTGTTCACTTTCACGGAAAGTTTGATTATCAGATGCAGCCGTTAAAACTTCTGGGGCTGCATCGGCAAAAGCTAGCATCCAGCTTTGCAGTTTAGCATCCGCTTGCAGAAAACTATCAATTGGCAAACCCATTTCTCGCTGCTGCATAAGCAAGTGAAAACGACTACCCAAAGTTTGCCGTTCTTCTTGTTCGGGATTTGAGGGCGAATTGAGTTTTTCGAGATAGGTATGTTGAAATTTACGCGGACAAACTTCTAGTAGGTTGAGTTGTCCTTGAGAGAGTCGCAGTAGTTGAGTCGGAGTTAACAGCATTCTTCTATTTTAGAAGTTAAAAGGGCCGTTAGAAACCGCGTCTACACAGACCGGCAGTGAAGACCAAACTGTAAAATTATAGGATATCTACATGGGGAAGTGTCTCAAAACCTTGCATGGGAATAATTGGGTCAGGTAAGTTGCCTTTAGTCCCGATGGTCAAACCCTAATTTGTGGTAGCCAAGATTCAGACAATTAAACTTTGGAATGTGACAACAGGCGATCGCTTAAAAACTCTCAGAGCCGATAGACTCTATGAAGGAATGAATATTTTTGGGATTACCGGCTTAACATCAGCACAGATAGATCCTCTCAAAGCCTTGGGAGCCGTAGAATAACCGAAAAAATAAAAATAAAAGGTAAAAGAATGAATTTTGCCTTTTCCTCCATCCTTTTACCTTTTTTATGTACCTGATGCTTACTTCATGTTAGCCCTTGCGTCCTTAACTGCGGCAAAGAAAAATAATCCGGTGAGTGGAATGCTCAATGCGAGGATAATCGCCGTGACTTGGAAACCCAAATCTGGTTGTCCGTAACTCAGTTCAAAAATCGAACCGACAGCTGCGATCGCACTTACACAAGAACCACCCAGAAATAAACTGCTTTTTGGAGTTAAATACACTACTAGCCCCCTATGCTATTGGTTTCACCGCTTGATACGAGAAGCCATTCTTAGATAGCTCCTGGGCTAAAGTCAAGGAGTTTTCCACACGGTCTACAAATACCACGCCGTTAAGGTGATCCATCTCGTGCTGAATGCAGCGTCCCAGCAAGTCATTAGCCTTTAATGTCCGAGGACGGCCATACTCGTCCTTATAGGCAATTTCCACGACTTCGGGGCGCTTTACGTCTAGATATACATTGGGGATACTCAAGCATCCTTCTTGGGCAACAGAGATTTCGCGGCTTACTTGTTTAATGGTGGGGTTAATCAACACCAAAGGCAGATTAGCTGCATTTTCTGGTTCTAGGTCGATGACAATTAGTTGTTTGTGAATTCCGACTTGGGGGGCAGCCAAACCAATGCCATCTTTGCTGTACATAGTTTGCAGCATTTCGCGCACCATCTGGCGAAGTTCGTTATCTACTTTAGAAATCCGTTTTGCAGTTTGACGCAACACGCGATCGCCTAAATAATGAAGCTCCAAAGGTGGATTTTTTAACTTTTTTTTCTCTACAGCAATTTCAGAAGGCATGAGTCTCAATGGCTAATGGTGAAAATTCGTACTATTTTCATTCTATCAATTTAGGGAGTGGGGAATTGGGAATTGGGAATTGGGCATTATGAATTACGAATTACGTTAGCGAAGCGGGGCGTAGCCCATTACGAATTATGTTTAAGTCTTTTACCAAACTAGACTATCTGCTTAAAGAAACTTTCCTCGGTTTATTGCGGGGAGGTTGGATGAATTGGGCAGCTGTAAGTACTGTGACGGTGTTACTGTTTTTATTTGGTTTGAGCTTACAAACCTCTTGGCAAGTTGAAAAACTCCTCTATCAGTTTGGTAGCCAGCTGGAAGTATCAGTTTATCTTGAACCGGATACGCGGGTCGAAAACATTGGGCCACTGATCGCCAAAATGCCAGAGGTTGCGGCGATACAAAGCGTTACTAAAGAACAGGCTTGGACTAAATTAGTTAAGGAAATGAGAATTTCTGATATTGAGGGCGCTACCCAGCAGCTAGGTGAGAATCCTTTGGTTGATGAGATGAAGGTGAAAGCGCGTAATTCTCAAGTTGTACCAACTTTAGCAACGCAACTGGCTAAGTTGCCGGGAGTTGAGACAGTGGAGTATATCGATGAAGCAGTTAAACGCATTGCCCAGTTGCACCGGGGATTGAACTGGATTACTTTAACAATTACGATTATTCTGACCTTAACAGCGATCGCAGTGACTACAACCACAATTCGGCTGATTGTCATGGCACGACGACAGGAAATTGAAATTATGCAACTGGTGGGAGCAACCTCAGCTTGGATTTACCTGCCGTTTATTTTACAAGGAATTGCTTTTGGTTTAGTTGGTGGTGCGATCGCTTGGAGTTTTATTTCTGTGATTCAACAGTTTATCGGTAAACTACTAGCCAATCAACCTGAGTTTATCCAAGTTATCACCAACGGAGTACAACTCACTCCAGCCCAAATTTTACTATTACCCTTGATTCTCTTGAGTTTCGGTGCAGCTGTAGGATTAATGGGAAGCTTATTTGCTGTCCGATGTTTTGCTAAAGGATAGTCATTGGTCATTTGTCTTTTGAACTTGGAATTTTCAAAATTTTAAAATAACAACTGAAGTTTTGCATTGAACGAATATGAGATTAAACTTACAGGCTAATCAAATGACCAATGACAAATGACCAATGACCAATGACCAATAACCAATGACCAATGACAAAGGACAAAATAGTTATGAAATCACAATGGGAATGTTTTCTGCAAAATCTCGGTATATGGGAAGGTTCATTTACCAATTTTTCTCCCCAAGGTACGCTTCTGAACGATACTTCTAGTCGTCTTTCGCTGGAGAGTTTGAACAATAACCAGACAGTCCGCCTAACTCTAAGTCGTTCGGGAAAGAATGATGTAATCAGAGAATTTAGTTCTGTAGGAGGAGGTCTGCTATTTTTTGAAAATGGTTCATTTTCTGAAGGTTTAATTCAGCTAGGGCCATTTTCCGAATTCGGTGGAGAACTCGCTTTTGTTCGTGAAAATCGCCGCTTACGTTTGGTGCAACTGTTTGATAAAAACGGTCATCTAAATGGACTAACTCTTATTCGAGAACATTTAGCCGGAACTCCAGCAGCAGAACGTCCACCCTTGGAGATAAATGATTTATTGGGAGAATGGCAAGGTCAAGCAGTGACAATCTATCGAGATTTGCGATCGCCTAATATTTACTCTACAACTCTGAAAATACAACTTGATGATGCTGGGCGGTTAATTCAAAGTACTTCTTTTGGGGAACGTACAATTACCTCAACTGCTACCATCAAAGGTTCCATCGTTCTCTTTGACCAAGATCCAGAAAAGCAGGTACAAGTATTATTGTTACCTGATGGCGCTTCTGCAACTTCTCCCCTCAAGGTGCAGTTACGTCAACCCTTATTCTTGGAAGCGGGTTGGTTAATCCAGCCAAACCTGCGCCAGAGGATGATTCGCAGCTATAACGAGAAAGGCGAATGGGTTAGTTTGACGTTAGTTACTGAAGAAAAATTGTAAAAAACTTTTATAGACCTCCAGCAAAAACTGTCTCCTTCAAGAAATGTTCTTAGGTAGTTGCACAGTGAACAAAGTACCTTTGCCTAGTTCAGAGGCGACATGGATAGTTCCTGCGTGCCCTTCTACAATCCGCTGGGATAGATGTAGTCCTAAACCACTACCTGAGCGTTTATGTTTGCCTTGGCGAAATCGCTCGAAAATTGTTGCCCGATCTTCGGGCGCAATCCCATATCCTGTATCTTGTACCTCAATCGTTACCGAATCTTGATTTCCTGAATCAGGTGATGTTTCAAAAATGCGGATTGTTATGCCTCCTGTATCTGTAAATTTGATGGCATTTGCGATCAAATTATTTAGCACTCGCCGTAATTCCAAGCGATCGCCCATAATAACAACAGCATTTTTACCGAGTGATTCTATTTTACTAGTGTCTATTGTTAGAGTTAAACCTCTTTCGCTAGTTAGAGGACTTAGTTCGCCGACTACTTCTTGAGATATCTCACGTAAATCGCATTCCTCCCAATTCAACGTTTTTTTACCTGCTTCAAAGCGATAGACTTCTAACAGAGTGTTTACCATTTCCATCAAATTTTGGTTACTGCGAATCATAACTGCGATCGCTTGTTTCATTTCCGGCGAAATTTTGCAGAATGTTTCCATCTCAAACAAATTCAACATGCGATCTGCTGCTACTAGGGGAGTTCGCAAATCATGAGTCAGACGGGAAACAAAGTCTTCTCGTTGGCGGGCCATTTTTTGTTGTTCGTCGAGACTCTGCTTGAGACGTAAGAGCGATCGCACCCTTGCCAATAGTTCATCAGTATCAAATGGTTTGCGAATAAAATCATCAGCACCAGCATCTAAACCTTCGACAACGCTGGATTCGTGAAAGGCAGTAATCAGCAGAATTGGAATATAAGAGAGTGCGGGGTTCTGCCGAATCCGACGGGTGACTTCATAACCATCTATCCCCGGCATCATCACATCTAACAGAATCAGATCGGGTGGAGATTGTTCAACTTGCCGCAAAGCTTTTATTCCATCTGAAGCCAAATCAATTTCATACCCCTCACTTTCTAAAATTGTTTGAACCAAAATAAGATTATCTCGAATGTCGTCAACTGCGAGGATACGATAAATTTTATTATTTTCAACTAAAGACATGATTAATCAACTTTTATTATTTTTTGGAAGTAATTTATATTTTAAATTTAGGATATCCTATTGGTGCTTCCCTGGCTTCAGAAGATGACTGATGGGGATTTTTAGGAGAGTAAAAATTTCCCTCATCATCTAACTGTGAATTTGGGGGATTGGCGGCTACATTCGTTAATGTGATTTGACGCGGCAATTCAATTTTAAATATTGAACCCATGCCCACTTTGCTCTCAAGAAAAATTTTGCCGCCCATCATTCGTACCAGTGAATCTACAATTGCTAAACCCAGTCCTGTACCTTGATATTTGCGAGTGATAGTTTGATCGACTTGTCGAAATGCTTCAAAAATACGTTTAAAATCTCTGGATGCGATGCCAATCCCTGTATCCCGAACAATAATTGCTACTCTATTTTCTGGTAGTTCCTTAACCTCAACCCAAATCTCACCAGACTCTGTAAACTTAATGGCGTTGGAAAGCAGATTAATTAAAATTTGTTTTATCCGCACAGGATCGTTAAATACCGAAGGATTTTGCAAATCATTTTGCACTAACAATGAGATATTTTTGGCATCAGCTAGCGAACGCATTTCACTTACAGCTTGATTTACGATCTTTGATACATCAAATATTTCCGCCTTCAAGTCTAATCGTCCTACCTCCAGCTTGGAAAAGTCGAGAACTTCATTGAGTAGCATCAGTAAATGCTTCCCATTATTCAAGATGCGCTCAACCATATCTGCTTGCTGGTGAGTTAGTTGAGCGAATTTAGGACGCAGCAGTATTTGCGAAAAACCAATAATCGCGTTCATCGGCGTTCTGAGTTCGTGAGACATCGTTGCCAAAAAATGTGATTTTAACCGCGATGTCTCCAATAGCTTGAAGTTTTGCATTTGAATATGTTGCTGTTGTCTCTCCAATTCCTGGTTCTTACGAATGAGTTCCTCTTTTGCCAAAGTTGCTTGCATTTCAGCCCGATAAATCCGAATCGCACTCCTCAAAACCTGTGCCAAGTTTTCTGGGGATATCCTAGATTTAGAAAGATAGTCTGTAGCACCAGCTTTGATTAATTCCACAGTAATTTGTTCATCTCCTTGACCAGTTAAAACTACTAAAGGAACTTGAATTTCCGAATAACGTAGCTGTTGAATCAAGGTTAGTCCATCCTGGAGTGGTAAGCGATAATCGAGGAAAACACAATCATAAGCAGTAGTGCTTAAGGCAGAAAATGCATCATTGCTATCACTGACTTCAGAAAGTTCCATTTGAACACCTGCTTCAATGAGAGCGCTACGGACTGCCATCCTGTCTACTTCGTCATCATCTACAACCAAGATTTTCAGTGTCTCTTCCATCGGTTTTTATTTTTGCCGCCAGATAGATATTGATGTATATCATTTCCCTTTTCAGATTATCCAACTAAAGAATATAAGATTTTCGGACATCTAAAATCTGTAACTTGATTGACTAAGGCATTTTGCACAATATCCAATACTTGTGGGGTGCTGCTATTATCTTGACGGAAAGGTTAAAGGCTTCAAGACATATCCAGCTAGATTTTAGTTTCCAGCTTTCACTCGCTATTGAACTTGATTTGAGACAGTCATCACAACTACAGGAGTTGCTCTCAATTGCGGGTCAGAAACTAATTCTTGGGGAAATTCGATACCGCCCGTCTTTGGCATCTTCAAATCTTTTCGCAAAACCAAGTGTTGCTCGACGGTAACTTTCGGAGGCTGTCTGCGATCGCCGCGCAATATAAAAGGTGAGCCGGGTTAATAATATTAACTTTCTTGAATGTCTGCTTGACATTCATCACATCAACTTCTTTGTCCTCCACTAGTAGTCTGTTAATCACTCTTTCGGGCATTTCCTTGGGTTAAATTCAGTCTGTTGTATCCTCAATCTGGTTAATTTACCAGAGTATTGAAATTAAACTCCTCGCAAATGACCAATGGCTACCAAAAAAGTTAGCAATTAACAAACCGAAAACTTTTGCTCTGAAGACAACGGATAGAGGCGATTAAAGTAAAATAAAATACTTTACTCAGCTTAAAACAATTGTAAATGAGTGAGCTAGCGACCGTCGTCACCCATTGGTGAGAGTTGCAGACCATTATCGTGTACCATAAGCTTGAACAGTTTTAACCATTAGATTGGTTAGATTCAGATAAAACTGCTTTGTGAATTTTAAGTAATCCTCCCTCCTGGAGTTTCGACCATTTTCTGAGCGATCGCGAGTCCTGTGTTATTATTCTCCTGGCGATCGCAGTCTCCCACTGTTCGGAAAATTACCAAGACCTCGATCAAATTTGAACGCCGTCTGATTCCCTTGTATAAGTAAGGATGCCCATTAGCTCCATCAAGCCGATGAATCTAAAGGATTGGTTCAAAACCCCTCGAAACTTTGTTCATCTTTTTGTAAGTAAACTTTGACCCGTTGTAAATTGTCTATTTTCCTAAGCTTTTTCAAAGCTTTAGAGAAGATAATAGTAATTAACTAATAAAACATGGCAACTGAAAGCTGAATTTTGAACAAGGGGGGATAAGTTTGGCATTCGTCTCAATATTTCATACTTTTTATCCAAGTATCTATATATCTTCAGCTAGATATGTCTTCTATCTAAATATTCAAAAATAGGAAATTTATTATTTCTACCGATGGATGCAGACTGGTTTAAAGATCATCTATCTTGAGTTTGGGAAAATAATAGATAGCAACTTACAAAAGGTAATATTTTGAAAGATGCAAACAGCGTCAGAGCGAGTGTAACTATGAATGAAATTAGCATTATTTTAATTGAAGATCATGACTTAACGCGAATGGGGCTACGGGCTGCATTACAGTCTCACAGCGCTTTGAAAGTAATTGGCGAAGCAGCAAATGCTACTCAAGGGTTAAAACTTTTGGAAACGGCAAAGCCAGATGTGGCTGTTGTAGACATCGGTTTACCTGATATGGATGGCATTGAACTAACCCGTAAATTCAAACGCCAGCAAGCTGAAAGCGGGCAAACGTCAACAAAGATTCTGATCCTGACGATGGATCATACAGAGGATGCTGTACTTGCAGCTTTCGCGGCGGGTGCTGATTCTTATTACATGAAAGAAACAAGCATCAGTAAATTAACGGAAGCGATTCAAGCAACTCACGGCGGTAACTCTTGGATCGATCCGGCAATTGCCAATGTGGTATTGCGGAAGATGCGGCAAGGTATTCCTGGAGAAAGCCAAGGTTCTGACAAGCCGAAGACTGTAAAAATTGAGGCGCTGGCATCAGAATACGAGCAAGTTTTGGAAACATATCCCCTAACTCAACGGGAATTGGAAATTCTAGAGTTGATTGTAGCTGGATGTAGCAATGGTCAAATTGCCGAGAAACTCTATATTACAGTTGGTACTGTCAAGACTCATGTTCGTAATATTCTAAATAAATTATGTGCTGATGACCGTACCCAAGCTGCTGTAAGGGCCTTACGTTCTGGGTTGGTAGCATGAGGAGTGCTGATTAGAGACTGGGAGATTAACTACTAAATAGCCCTTCAACCCAATCGTTCTTGCAAGCAATCAGCAATCCTTCGTGCTGCTCCCGATTTTCCCATGCGTCGCTCACCATTTTCGGCAATAATCTGCAAAATATCAGGATCTTTGAATAGAGACTGGACAACTTTCGCTACTTCTGCCGGCTGCTCAATTAAAATCAAAGATGAGCCTAAAAGGCGACTTTGAGCTTCAGCAAAGGCGGGATTATATTGTGGGCCATTACCGGGAAAAGCGATCGCAGGTTTCCCCAAACCGATAAACTGTTCTGTGGCTGTACCTGCCATTGCGATCGCTAAATCTCCCAAATGCAAGCAATCATTATAAGCTTTTTGTGTCAGCAAAAGATAAGCATTTCTTTGCTTAAATGTCAAGATGTTTGGATCGGGAAGTTTGATTGGACATGCTGATTGAATTTGCCAGCCTTGGGATTGCACGCTTTGGGATAAAATATTAGAGTCTAAACCAGGAGCGATCGCACCTAAAAATACTACTGTGCTAGAAGTATAAAAGATTGAACCTCGCTCTTGGAAACTCGCCATCAACGCAGATACGGCAATCATAATTATTTCCCAGTTAGTATATGCCTCTGGCGGACGGGAACCAGGCAGAAGAGTCACTACAAAAGGTCGGACTCTTTCTTGCTGTTGGGCATTCTCGCTATAAAATTGTTGGCGTGAAAACGTTGGTTCCAGACCATCCATCATGGGATTACCCAAATCAAAAGCGGGAATTGGCCATTGTTTTAATGTTTCGGTCGTCAGTGCATCTCTAGGGAACACCGCCTGACAACGGCGACGACTCATTAACCAACGTTCCCAAGGATGGTAAACTGAACCAGAAAAGTTTTCCCAACGTGCGTCTTTAGATTTACGTGGTAACAATCCAGCTTCATCCCGCACATAATATTCAGATTTTGCCGTACCCACAAAAGCATAATTAGCGCCACTAAAAGTTGCAAATAGCAGGGGGACAATATCTCCCACAGCTAAAATTGCTCTTTTATAACCTAATTTTTTTTGAGAACTCACCCATCGGCGGACAGATTTTATCTGGCTGAGAGTAAGTTGTAATAAACCACCGCGGACATCCCGCGCTAATTGGCGGCCATCCATATAAATAAAGCCGCCAGAAGGCATAGTCAGTACTGAACCGATAAAGGGGATATCTAACTGTTCGTAAGCACGTCCTTCACCCACCAGAGGTAAAGCAAATATCTCTGGTGGGTTTGATTGTCGTTGGAGTTCTTGCAAAATCCGAACAGCAATCATATCTTCTCCATGACCATTACTTAATACAAGTAACCGTAAAGGAGAAGTTGCAGTTTGGGAGTTAGAAGCTAAAGATAAGCGAGATGCATTATTCATAGAAACAAAATATCAAAATTAACTGTCTGTTTGGGTAAGAGGTATAAAGGAAAATCGGCGAAGAAGCTGGAAGTTAGTATTATCGCTATTTCTTTACTTTTCTACAACTAACAGCAAATTCGGAAAGGATGTATTGTTTAAAATTCTTAAGACCTGCTTTTTAGTCAAGTATTTTAATCCAAAATCTAAAATCCAAAATTGATATAACTCCCAGTTAATTAGGTTAAATATTATGCGAGTTTCTGCTACTGCAATTTTTACTTTAGCTACTTTAGCTGCTGCCAATGTCACTCAGCAAGCAACGGCTGCATCTACTAAAACTGTTACTCCAACGGCAAAAGCTGGTAACTTGGTAGTACCAATAATTGAAGACACTCCCCCACGCATAGAGACAATTGCTTCCCCAGAAACTATAGTTGCACAACAATTTTCTCAAAATCCCATCACTGTAAAAACAGGTGCAAGCAAAAATTCCCCAGTAATCTTAAACTCAGCAGTCATCCTCCCTATATCCTCCGCCTCCCCTACAGCCAAACCAACTCTCAAGCCGCTTGCTGAAAACAAAGTAGACAAGGGAAATTCTTCCGTACCACTCCCTTTTTCTCCCACTCCCTCCCCATCCCCCAAAACCCCTGCGACTGAAAACACTTTAGTAGTTACAGCTACAGATGTCCAGGTAGTGGGAGCAAATCAAGAATTGCAGGATATCATTCGTAAAGTCATTAAAACTCAGGCTGGTGGAGAAACCAGTCAAAGCCAACTACAAAAAGATGTAGCGGCAATTTTGGATACAGGTTTATTTAGGAATGTCAGTGTGAATAGCTTTAGCACACAGGCTGGATTAAATGTAGTTTATCAAGTGCAACCGGTGATTGTGCGTTGGCGCAGCCCGCCGCAGGCATCGCTGCAATTATCTGGTGCGAAAGTCCTTACCTACCAAGTAGCCCAACAACAGTTGCAATCCCAGATTGGAACCACCATCAGTCCGGCTGGACTCCAGCAAGCAGTAGCACAAATTAATAAGTGGTACGCCGACAATGGTTACAACTTAGCACGAGTGCTATCAATTAAACCCAGTTCTCAAGGCATTCTCACTGTGAATGTTGCTGAAGGCTTGGTGAGTGAGATCAAATTTCGTTTTGTCAACGACGAGGGTAAAACCGTTGATAGCAAGGGTAATCCCGTCGCAGGACGCACCAAACCAGATTTTCTGCAACAGCAACTCAAACTAAAACCTGGTCAAATTTTCCAACAAAATGTAGTTAAACAAGATATCCAACAGTTATATCAGACTGGTTTATTTGAAACTGTGAATGTCGCCTTAGAAGGAGATGCGACAAAACTTGATTTAGTCTATCAACTTAAAGAAACTGGGGCGCGTGGCGTTAACTTGGGTGGGAGTTATAATGCCGACCAGGGTTTGATAGGTACAATCAGCTATCAAGATCGGAATGTCGGCGGGATTAATGATACTTTAGGCTTGAATGTTGGTGTAAGTAGCCGAGACTTGCAGTTTAATAGCAAATTTGTCAGCCCCTATCGGACAACAAACCCCGATCGCTTGGGGTACACTATAAATGGTTTTCGGAATCGAGAACTTTCGGAAACCTTTGATGACAGCATTAAGCTAGCTAATGGCGACACAGTGCGGGAAGGTAAAATTGGTGGAAGTGTCAGCTTACAGCGACCAATCGACGACTGGAATACCTCACTAGGATTAAACTATACTCGAACTAGTATTCGCGATCGCCAAGGTAATATTACCCCAACTGATGCTCAAGGTAATCCCCTCTCCGCAAGTGGAACAGGTATTGACGACCTAACTACCGTATCTTTCACCGCCACCAAAGACCAACGGGATAATCCCCTCAATCCAACTCAAGGTTCCGTTTTGAGTTTGAGTACAGAACAATCTATACCCATCGGTCAAGGGAATATTTCCCTAAATCGCCTTAAAGCCAATTACAGCCAATATTTACCAGTCCAATTATTTAACACCAAACAGCCACAAGTATTTGCTGTGAATCTGCAAGCTGGTACCGTCCTTGGAAATTTACCACCCTACGAAACCTTTAACTTGGGTGGTTCCAATTCAGTGCGCGGTTACGATTCAGGCGATGTTGGAAGTGGTCGCAGTTATGTATTAGCTTCCGCAGAATATCGTTTTCCCGTTTTACCAATCGTCGGGGGTGTATTATTTGCCGACTTTGCTTCTGACTTAGGCTCAGGTGATACTGTATTAGGAGATCCTGCGGGTGTACGAGGCAAACCAGGGTATGGTTTTGGTTATGGGGCTGGAGTGCGCTTAAATTCACCACTAGGCTTAATTCGGGCTGATTATGGCATTAATGACCAGGGAGAAAGCAAAGTGCATTTAGGTATAGGTCAGCGATTTTAACCGGATTTATCAGAAAAACTCAAAAAACATTAGTTAAAACTGTCGGTTTTGAGCCTGTTTCCTAGTTCAGGATTTATTGACTCTCGCGTTATCATCTGAAAAAGATAGAACTCTTGCGATCGCGGGGAGGTCTTTCTCACTTTGAGAGTTCCAACAACTAAATCATCCCGTAAAATAGACAGGCGGAAACCCTGCCCTATATAAAAATTTTTTGGGAATCTCTCAAGACTCAGGAATCGCTACTTATCTGCTCACTCAGGAATCAGGACTCTTTATGTTAGCAGGCACAATTTTGCAGGATGGAAAATATACCCTAATTCAAGAAATAGGGCGGGGTGGCTTTGGCATTACGTTTAAAGCTACCCATCACTACTTGGGTCAGGAGGTGGTGATGAAAACCATCAATGAACGGCTGCGACAACATCCTGATTTTGCGAAGTTTGAGCGCCAATTCCAAGATGAAGCCAGACGATTAGCTACGTGTATCCACCCAAATATAGTCCGAGTCAGTGACTTTTTTGTGGAAGCCGGATTGCCTTACATGGTGATGGAATACATTCGTGGCGAAACCTTGGGAGACGCATTTGTATTACCAGGAATAACCTTACCTGAAGCTACAGCAATTCATTACATCCGGCAAATTGGGGCAGCTTTGCAGGTAGTACATAATAATGGTTTGCTACACCGAGATGTCAAACCAGATAATATTATCCAACGCCTTGGAACAGAGGAAGTAGTACTAATTGATTTTGGCATTGCCAGGGAATTTAATGGCAGTGTCCGGCAGACTCACACCGGTCTAGTTTCTGAAGGCTATTCTCCAATTGAGCAGTATTTGACGCAAGCGCCGCGCACACCCGCCACCGATGTTTATGGTTTAGCCGCAACCTTGTATGCACTGTTGACAGCCCAAGTTCCGATGCCAGCATTATTGCGCGATCGCGAACAAATGCCTTCTCCCCGCGAACTGCAACCACACTTGAGTGCTGCTCTCAACCAAGCAGTAATGCGCGGAATGGCGGTGGAGTCTCGTTTTCGCCCAGCGACAGTTGCTGAATGGTTACAACTGTTACCTGGAAATGAGGCGAATCTGTCAGCGCAAGCCTTAGCAACTTATGCAGTCCCAACTGTCAATTTATCTGCCCAACAAGCTGCAACTTTGCTGGGGAAAACTGCCCAAAATGGTATTCATAAACCATCTGTGTTGGCGCAGCCCAACCCAGGTATCGCCAAGGAAAATGTACTGACTAAAAAACCTGGCTCATCAATATTGATTGCTATCGGTGTAGCCCTGGTTGCTGCTACGGCAGGTTTTGGCATCACTAGCATCTTACCGAAATCTCAGCCGCAGCCAACCACAAAGCCGCTTTTTGAACAGCCAACTCAAGAACCAGATGCGAAAGTACCTAACTCCGAGAATGGGAAAGAGACTAACGCCACTTCAACAACCGAATCAACACCTGTTTATAATTCCAAGCGGCGGCGTAATCGCCGTTCTTCCCCCCAAGAAACTCCCAGCAGCCCTACACAAGAATCACAACGCAGCGATTTGGAGCAATCTGCACCATCACCTAACGTTTCCCCCACACCCTCGCTAGTGGAGAAATTACGGGCAATCAGGTCATCTCGGAGTGCTTCGCCCGCACCATTGCCACAAAAGAACTTACCCACTTCTAATCAGAATTCGGCTTCCCCTCAACCGGTGATTCCGCCAAATTCTGTGGTTATACCAACAACACCACCCACACAATCCAAACAGTCAGATCCTTCTGCTGTGGTAGTACCAACACTGGAAAAGCAAAATTCACAGACTGATAATCAACCGCAGAGCGATCGCAAATTGCAGGAAAAGCTACAAGATGATAATAATTAGTCAATTTTAGATTTTGTCTTTAATCTAAAATTAATCTCACCGAACAAGGCAAAAGTAAAAAGGCACTCATAAAGAAAAACAAACCGGTCTTACTCCGAAAGGAATATTTTTCAACGGAGAGGGGGGGATTCGAACCCCCGTTGGGTTTCCCCAAAACGCATTTCGAGTGCGTCACCATGAACCGCTCGGACACCTCTCCAGGTACTTTCCACACATTTGAATATCTATCTCTATATTCAAATGTCGTGAATTGAGGGAAATCTTAGTGCATTGCCTACAGTACTATAACATTACTCTCAATCAGGCGATCGCTTCAGTCCAGATTTTCGCGCTCTCCCTTTAGCAGTCTCTCCTGCGAGAACTACCTTTACCTTTTCAAATACTACTGCTTTTCGATATCATTACAGTAATTTAGGTAAATATAAAGCTACCCAAACCTTCACTATCTCCAAGTTAGGGTAGTCAATTACAGATTTGTGACTTACCTATATGCCTGTACGCTGGTTCATTCAGGAACTTGCTACTTATTGGTAATGAGCGTTTGTTAAGCTGTTGCGTATTTAATTTGTATATGCGATGCGGGCAAGATGCCCGCACTACAATAATTTTACGTTTTCGTACTATACAATTTAGATGCACATCAGCTTACCTTGTCTAAAGTGAGATAAAAATTGACTTAGAGCCAAAGTTATAAGAGCATGACGGGAAGAAGCTTACAACTCCTAAATATGTGTCTCTATGCAAGACGCATACATGTTTCACACAGATGATAAAAAATACAACTTTTAACAGTGCCGGTAAACTGACTGCTCTTTTATTCCTGATAACTCTCTTTCTCACACCTTGTGTGATTGTAAATGCAGGCGAACGTGGTGTATTGATGAAATTTGGTGAAGTACAAAACCAGATATTAGGAGAAGGACTTCACTTAATTATTCCTGTAGTCAATACTGTAAAAAAGTTGAGCATTCGAGTCCAAAAACAGGAAATTTCGGCTGAGGCTTCTTCTAAAGATTTACAAAATGTTTTCGCCGATGTAGCTCTCAATTGGCATATTATTCCCCAGGAAGCAAATGTCATTTTTCAAGAAATTGGAGATGAACAAGCTGTAGTTATGCGGATTATTAACCCAGCAGTTGAAGAAGTACTAAAAGCAATCATGGCAAAGTATACTGCTGAAGAAATTATTACTAAACGAGGAGAAGTCAAAGGCGGAGTAGATGATGCATTATCTACACAACTGAGTGGCTATCACGTTGCAGTTGATGATATTTCTCTAGTTCATGTCCATTTTTCAGAACGGTTTGGTGAGGCGGTGGAGGCGAAGCAGATTGCTGAACAAGAAGCAAAACGAGCAGAGTTTATCGCGCTGAAAGCAACAAAAGAGGCTGAGGCAAAAGTTAATTTAGCCAAAGGTGAGGCGGAGGCGCACAGATTATTACGTGATGGTTTAACTCCACCAATCCTGCAAAGGCAAGCAATAGAAAAATGGAATGGTAAGCTGCCATTAATTGTAAGTAAGGATGCTCCAAAATTGTTGAATTTAAGTGAACTTTTGAAATTTGACTAAGTAGGTGGGTGAGAAAATTTATAACTATGTCATTGCGAACGCAACGAAGTGGAGTGAAGCAATCACAAGGTTTTCACCGCTTTTACTTTTCGTTACATAGTTATATTTATTTGTGTCTGCCTACTTAATTAAATAGTTTGCTCTCTATCCAAAGGTTAAAATACCCGAATTCTTGAATAATTCGGGTATTTTTTTTTCTGTAGAAATTCGCTCGACTAAATTAACTGTTGGAGAATAAAATTGGAGAATCGAGAATCTTCAACTGGATCAATAGTATAATCAGCAGGGTATAAGCTGTTGAAGAAATTAGACCAGTAAATAATTCTTTTTTGAGGTTATGCTCTTGAGGTTCTTTTTGAAAAATGTCCTTAGAACCGAATTGCATCAAGAGAATTCCCACAATATTAGAGAGCCAGTATCCTATAATTGAACAAGGTAGAAGTAATTTTGGGGAAAGTAAACTACATGCATACCCAAAACCATAAGCTATTGGCAGATTGAATAGTAGGTCATTCCACCAACATAGTGGTGACAATAAATATCCCAGTACCAGAAAAAATCCACCTCGGATTTTTTTGAAAATATCTTTTTTGAACTCTTTTGGAGTAGACTGTTGTAACTCCTCTAGGACTGTTTCTCCTGTTACATTCAATTCTTGACTGACGTTTTGGACGCTTTCCATAAAACCACTATTCCTATCGGCTTAGTGTATTTTAATATATAAACTAAACTAAAGTCTACTACAAAAGGAATAAAACTTGGACTTTTTGATGCTAAAACTTTTACCAACACATGGTTTCAGCAAAATAGTAAAAAGCCAAATTGAGGTTTAAATCAGATGCAAGTAGCCCTTTCAAGGTGGGTAAAATTTTTGGACAATAATTCATCTTTTCTCTGCGTCTGGAATGGTTCAATAAATTACTTTTAAACCGCAGAGGCGCAGAGAACGCAGAGAGGAAAGCAGAGATTTTGGCAGTCACATTGAAGGGGCTAGTTCTACAAAGGTATATGAGTCAGTTCGCTTGTTGCAGAATCTAGGTTTGTTTTTCAATATCTGAGCTAAATAGAACGATTTATACACAATTGTGCTATCTTCCGCCCAATAGGTTTAAAAATTAGAAGATATATTCATAAATTATAGCATACTGTGATATCCAACACCGATACTGCAATAGTCAGATTCTCATTAGGGTAGGGTGGATGTTGAGCAACAATTTTTTTTGTATATAGTCAGGGCAGAAATTTAAACTAATAATAGTTAGAATATAAATATTGAGGCATCTTAATCGGCAAATGACAGATTTAACTCCAAATATCACATTTTTAATAGCAGGAATTGTTTTTATAACAATTGCCGTTATCGGACAATCTAAGTTAGGCTTTGTGGAAATTAATCCCGGTTGCTTTGGGAGACTATTAGCTTTGTTTATTGGTATTTCAAGCTTATTCTATGCTTTGGGATTACTCAATTTTTCAGCCGAAACCATTGATTTATTAAGAACTTCTCTGACAGAACAAATCAAACAGAGTATAAGTTCAATTAATGGCCTTTTGCAAGGTTCGTAATAAGTCTAAGAAGTTTATTTATGGCTGAATTTAAATGGCTTTTGAGTGAAGAGGTTGTTTGAAAAACATTTGCTTGTAATCTTAGGAATTGATTAATCCTCCGTAATCCCTCTTAAAAAGTGGAACAACAGAATCAAAGTCACACATTTTCAGGGGGATTTAGGAGGATATAAAATCCTTTCAGCAGAAATAATATTACTCCTTAGTTATCAACTTTCTTTCTTCAGGCAGTAAGGTAGTTTCATCCTTGGGGCGATCGCTATCTACGGATTTGGCTGTAGTTTTATACGGTTTGATAATTAGACTTACACCAATTGTCCAACCTAATGCAACCATCCAACCTGCGAGAATGTCACTAGGAAAATGTACCCCCAGATAGAGACGACACCACGCAATAGCTATGATGTATAAACTACCGAAGATGAGAACCAACCAGCGCCAGGAGCTAGCCCAAGTTAAGAATAGTAAAATTCCTACCAAAGTTATACTCGTCATGGCATGAGCGCTAGGAAATGCAAAACTAGACTCAGGCGCAATAGACTGCCACAATTGGGGGCGCACTCGATGCATTAATTCCTTTGCTGTGCGGCTGATGATGACGCTTCCCACTGAGGCGGTGAGTAAATAAGCTAGCGATCGCCAGCGTTTTTGTAGTACTAATATAAGTGCGATCGCACCCAAAATCGGCATCGCCGTCCAAGGCAACCCGATTGTAGCCAGCGTCACTGCTAAAACATCTAACTGTGGGTTGGCTGTAGAATGAACTGCTAAGAGAATAGGCACATCCCACGGTAAGCCTGCTTGATTCTCCCATATCTTCACTGTCAGAATTTCAAAGACCTGCAAAGGTAAATATACTCCGATCGACAGGAGTAAGAGCGATCGCCAACGAGCAATCAACAGATTTGTCAGAAAAGAAAGTGGTGACTGACTCTCTTGATTAGCATTTTCTACTTTTTCCATATCTAAGTTAAAAATACCGATTAACTACTTTACTGATTACAAATTACTGGAATCTTGAGAAGTTCCACAATGTTTACAGTACGACAAATGTTTATAAGTAATATTATGACAGTTTTGGCATTCAATGTACTGATAATAGCCACAGTGCGGACAGTAAGTATCAACCTGTCGAATTTTCTTAGCGCAATTTACACAGCGTGATTTTTGAACTCTGCTAGCTGCCTGGACTTTAACATTAAAGACAAATTTTTGAAAAAACTGGATAATTCCAAAACCAATAATTGGAATCAGCAAGATATAAACATAATTTATCAGGAAAAGCAAACCACCAAAAAGGGCGCTAATAATATCAAATAAAAATTTAAATATTGCACCTATTTGCAGAAACTCAAATATTTTAACAATTAGTGGTATAAAAAAGATGACAAGCAAATGCCAGCTAATTAGCGATACGAGTCCATATCCTCTTACTTGAGCAAATTTGTGAACTGATAACGCAATGATAATCAAAGGTAGCAGAAAGAGTGACTGAAAAGCAAGCTGGATACTTGGATACCAAAATGATGCCTGCTGATAGCCTTTGTCAACTTCCCGGAATTGATTGTCATCTTTGAGAAAGGCTATAAAACTAATGCTTTCTGGTTTGGCAAGCAGTTCATTTTTAAGAGAATAAATTTCTTGTTTTAGGGTAGAAATTTGACGATTATTTTGTTCTAATACCTGTTTAGCTTTTTCAGCACCGACTTGATTAATTGATTGTTCGCGACCCTGACCTGCAATTTTTTCTAATAATGTTGAGTCATATTGGGATTTAATAGTGCTATTGGCTTGTTCTAACGCACTAATTTTCGCTTGTTCTCGATCGATATTTTTGACTATTTGCTGCTTTTCAGGATTGTTAATCTTATCTTTATAGTCGGCATATCGCAAGCACGTTTTAGAAACATTACCCAGATGTCCTACTTCGGGTTGTTGATAGTTTTGCTGAAAACTTAGTTGATTGTTTGGGCTATATGGCAATGAAAGTCTAACAATTTCATAATTTTTATCTTGAGTGATTTTTGTCCGATAACTTTGCCACTCCGAATAACATGGATAAGCCTCATTCGGACTGAGATGCCATCTGCTAATATCATCGAGTCCGGTAAAAACATTAATTAAAATAAAAATATCAATTACAATAATGACAATTAAACTCACTTTATTTAGTGGTTCATTGTTGATTGTCCTTGATTTACTAAAAAATTGACTTAAAATTAGGCGAATTCTGGCAAACATATTCTCTTTTAAATAATTAGAAGATAACGTTTACTTGTTTTAGTTAACGGTGATGTGACGACAGCCGAACGACTACTCAAACAGCAGCAGCAGAGGCACCAAGGTCAATCGGATAAATGGTATTTGGAGAAAGTGATTTATGACTTGGAACGCGATCGCCGTTACTAAACTTCAAAACAGAAGAGCAATCTTTGAACGCGTTATGGGGACGCACATCTGTGCGTCCCTAGTGAAAACTATTTAGCAGCGAAGTAGGCTTCTAATGCCTCAGAACCACCAATTAATTTACCATCGATAAACACTTGGGGAACTGTTGTCGCCCCTGTAACTGCTCGTAATGAGCGTGTGGTGATATCCTTACCCAAGGTAATTTCTTCGTAGTTAATGCTATGTTCCTTGAGCATCGCCTTAGCACGCGCACAGAAGGGACAACCCACCTTCGCAAACAGAGAAACTAATTCGGGCTTTACGGCTTGGGGGTTGATGTATCTGAGCATTGTTTCAGCATCAGACACCTTAAAGGGATCTCCTGGCTCCTCTGGTTCAATAAACATCTGGTTAATTACACCATCTCTCACCAGCATAGAATAACGCCACGATCGCTTACCAAAACCCAAGTCTGATTTATCTACCAGCATACCCATGCCTTCAGTAAATTCACCATTACCATCGGGAATTAGTGTAATATTTTCTGCTTCTTGATCCTTTGCCCATTCGTTCATGACAAAAGCATCATTGACAGAAATGCAGATAATGTCATCGACACCATTTTCTTTGAGAACCCCAGCCAACTCGTTATAGCCAGGGAGATGAGTTGATGAACAAGTCGGAGTATAAGCACCCGGTAAGGAGAAGACAACCACTGTCTTATTAGCAAATAATTCATCGGTTGTCACATCCACCCACTGGTTGTCTTTGCGAGTATGAAAAGTTACATTGGGAACTCTTTGTCCTTTGCGATTCGTTGCCATGTTCTTGCTTCCTGAAGTAATCAATTCCAGTCATAACCTAGCATGGGAAGAGTGGTATGATGTAACTACAGAATTAGCTAAGAAACTCCATTAATAAATGGAGCGATCGCTGCTACGAATTCAGCAGCTGATTCATAGGGTAAAACATTACGCCCATTTATTTTTATACCTCGACCTTGAGGTAAACAGGCGAGGTAGTCAGCCAAGCGTTTGTCTGGTGTTTCTTTTTTACTTTTTTGGCTAATACTCGATGCAGTTTCTCCCATAACTGCTAATGTTGGTTGCTGAATAGAGGCAATAGAGGTAGTATAATCCTGCCGCCAAAACCCTGCTAAAAAAGAAAATACTGCATGGCGACTAGCAGGATTTTCTGCACCTGCAAGCAATGTGTTCAACCACTCTGCATCTACAGCATTATCAGAAGCAAAAAGTTGACGAGTCGAGAAAGAACGTAAAAACTTTGGAGTGCGTGCATAGCGATAAAAAGCACTCCCAAAAGGGGAATCTAACACATTCCAAAGAAATTTTTGCTGCCATTCTGGTGGTTTGTTTGTCATCAAAGCCCACGGTGGGGGCCCAGAAAGTACAAGTTTAGCAATTAAGTTTGATTGCTTTTGGATTAATGCGATGCCTGCGGCGGGCAAAGCCAACGCAACTGGTAATAAAGCACCTTGTACAACTACAATGACAGGTTTTTGCACTACTGTTTGTAAAAAGTACTGCAACTGTTCTGCCCAATCACTAGGAGTATAAGCCAGATGAGGCATATCACTCTCGCCACATCCTAGTAAATCGGGGTTATAAATTGAATTACGCTGACCTGAATTATACCATTCACGACAAAAACGCTGCCAAAATTGCCGCGACAATCCTACACCAATAGGATGAATTAACACTAAGGGAATACCCTCAGATGTTGTGTTATTTGGTTGAAGAACTTCGTAGGCACAACGATAATTCTGCCAAGTGTAAAATTGGCTAGGAGATGCTTTCAAGTTGGGTGTGTTATTTACAGCAGATGGTTGCATAGTTCCTAGTTCTAATACTTGCTAAAAAATCATCTGTGGATGAATTAACTGGTATCCAGCCTCTTTCAGCTTTTCATTCGATACCCAAGCATTATATGGGCGAGTATTCTTAATAGAAGTATCCCATATAACTTTGGGTAAATTATGTTTTTCAAATAGGCTATCTAGCAATTCTCGGCTGGTGAGATGTGCATCATCTACCAGATTATAAATTCCTTGTAAACGACGGTTACGGGCAAATTCTATCGCCGCAACAATATCATCCAAGTGAATCCAATTCGTAATATCCTCACCGCCAGTACGGGTTGTACCAGAATATTTACTAAATATTTTCAACAGTTCTCTACCAGGGCCATAAATTCCTCCTACGCGGAAGATACAAACGCGGAGATTTTCGTTAGATGCTGATAGTAACACATCTTCTGTTTTTCGGAGAATTTGGGCATTTAAATTAGGGGGTGCAAGAGGTGTTTCTTCATCTACCCATACACCATTTCTGTCACCATAGACTGCATAACTCCCTGTATATATTAATTGTTTTACACTTTTAATCTGCTGCAAAGATGAAACTAAATTTTGGGCAGTTTGTAGATAAGTTTCTTCGTAAACTTCCGCACCTTTTGCAGCAACACTCAAAAGTACAACATCTTGATTGTGTAAAACTGATTTTAGACTATTTAGGTCATTCCCGCAGGTAACGACAACTCTTTGAGAGACTGATTGTAGTGCAGAGACACGCTCAGGGGAAGTTGTGGTTGCACTGACAACAAAATTCATTTTTTGCTGCCAATATTGAGCAACTTGATAACCAACATAACCACAACCAATGATTGCAACGTTCATGACAAATTAGACACAAATAAATTAAATTGCTGCTTGAGAGACTATTCTCAATTAAGGGACTGGGCGTAAATAAATTTAACCGTCCAGAGCTAACAGTCAATAGTACAAAAATTTTCATTAATGACTAATGACTATTTTGCTAGTTCTTTCTCAATTATGGTAATTATTTCTGGTGAATTTGGCTGGACACTACTATTAAATCTAGCTATCACTTCACCTTGCTTATTAACTAAAAACTTTTCAAAGTTCCAAGCAACAGCTCCCGTTGGCTCAACGGCTTTGGTAAGTCGCTCATAAAGTGGATGCTGCTGCGAGCCTTTAGCATGGACTTTATCGAATAGTTCAAAGGTAACACCATATTTACTCGTGCAAAACTGCACAATCTCTTCATTACTTCCTGGTTCCTGCGCTCCAAAATCGTTACATGGGAACCCCAAAATACTTAATCCTGCTTCGCCATACTTTTGGTTCAACTTTTCTAGCCCCTCGTATTGAGAAGTATAACCGCAGTAGGAAGCCACATTTACAATTAATAGTACTTTTCCGGTGTAGTTGCTTAATTGTTTATCCTCGCCGTTGATGGTCTTGACTGCGATATCTAAAATTGTGTTACTCATCTTGAATCTGATTTATAGGGAATATTGCCAAGTCTCCCATATTACAGGTACTCTAAACCCGGTTTGTTTAAGGAAATTAGGTTTTATTGTTTACTACGACGATTCTGTTTAACTCAGGTGAGATGGGGAATGGGGAGTAGTGTAGTTCAATTACTTGAAAGACACTGTAAGATAGCGATCGCCTTTGAATTTACCCGCGAGTATCCCACTATTCTCAAAATCCCTACTTCTTTTTCTAAAATGTCCTTGAAAACCTTGATTTTTCGTTTTCAGTTCTCAACAAGCTTAAGCTTCATAGCACAAATATTATTAGTGGGATAGGTTCATCGGAGTGATACAGCACTTCTATAAATAGCTCGGCCATCTGCTATCTCAGGATGGATCTGGTAAATACGCATTGTTTTTTATACATTATCTTGTTGCAGAGATAAATTGTGAATTACAGAATAAAGAGAATTATAGGTCTTCAGCCTAGCTTGACAAATCATTAACTTTTTGTATAAAAAATTAAAAATAATATATAATAATTTACTCTAAACTTACTTAGACAAAGTACGCAGGATAATTGTGAGTATTGACCGAATAATGTGACGATTAATCTGTGCGATCGCAATGAAACTGAAAACTTTTTTTACCAGATAAAAATTTTATGGTTAAAGGATTGAGAGTTAGTATGCTGCTATTGGCAGTTATAGGAAATCTGGCATGGTCATTTAGCGCCAAGGCAAATTTTAACGGCAAACTCACCGTAGAAATTGATGGCTTGAAGAATAAACAGGGACAAGTGTGTGCCAGTATATTTGCTAGCAGTGAAGGATTTCCTAGCGATCGCAATCGCAGCTTACAAAAGCAGTGTATCAAGATTAATGCCACTCCTTTACCCATTACCTTTGAGAACTTGAAAGCAGGTAGTTACGCCGTTGCTGTCTTCCACGATCAAAATAATGACCGCATTCTTAACACCAATGTTTTTGGTATACCAAAAGAAGGTTTTGGATTTTCCAGAAATCCAGAAATTCGCACAGGTGCGCCCAAATTTAGCGAAGCAGCATTTTTAGTAGCAGGCCCGGAAACTAATATCCAAATCCGCTTGAAATATTTTTAGCCTGACAGCAGATTTAAACTTGGTTCAGTAGACCAAATAGAACTCAAAACCACATATAAAACCTGCTTTCCTCCTGAATCTGCCAATTTTAGATTTTGAAATTTCCATTGAAGGAAAAATCTCAAATAGAATGAATCTTAACTCTATTCTTGTAAATCTTTGTGTGAATCTTCCGGTAAACCTTGTTGTTCCGGCAAACCACGCATTCGATTCATCTGAGTTAAAGCATATCTTGCTGTTGCTTGCACTTCGGCATCTGGGTCGTCTAACGCATGGCGCAACATCTGAGTCATTTGACCCATCATGTCATAAACGCGTGTCAAATCACGGATTGCATTTTGCCGTACTTGTGGACTTTCATCTTGGATTGAGATTGCTAAAGCACGATTCATCGGTTTGAGTGTGCGGATGCCAATTTCTGCCAAAGCTGCCAAAATCAAGCTGCTTTCTTGAGAATCAGCATCAATCATCAGGTCAACTATAGGCTGAATTGCCCGCGAATCTCCCTGCTGACCCAAATCCCAGATAGCCTTGCGCCGCTTCTTTGGGTCAGGACTGCGTAAGTCTTGAATTAATTCGTCAACAATATTGAGTTTAGCAAGCCGGGAAGTTTTTTCTGGTAGCAGTAATTGTGAAGGAAGTGGTGGCGTAGCTATTTTTGAATTAGTTACAACCTCTGGTGGGGGTGGTATCATCGTTGTTTTGTTAGCTTCACTCAAACTTTTAGCATTTGATATTTCTGATTGCACTTGTTTGACCTGACGAAACCACCTCAGTAGGTAAACAAGTGCGCCAATACTTCCTACAATGCCAATGGCAAATATCAACCACCAGACAAAACCTCTTTCGGTTGCTTTGGGTGTTGTAGTTGGTTTGGAAGTTGAAACAGGAGAGGTGACAATTGGAGAGGCAATAATTGGAGAGGTGACAATCTGATTTTTGGCAGCTAAGGCTGCTTGCAGTTTCTCTCTAGTTGTCAGACCCGCAAGGCCATCTACTTTTAAACCCTTTACTTTCTGGAATTTAGCTACAGCGATTTCTGTAGTGGCGTTGTACTGTCCATCTATCAGTCCACTGTAGTATCCCAACTGCTTTAATTGGGTTTGTAATCTCTGCACATCTGATTTTCGACTACCATATCTCAAAACAGACGGACTAGCAGGAACTGTCGAACTAGCTTGTGCAAGTTCTAAAATTTCAGGTGCTAGCTTAGGTGTGGCTGTACTTGCGCGATTTGGGTAAAAACCCACGCAAGAAAAACAGGTAAATATCAGAATTGAGGGACGGCATAGCCTCATATTGAAAGTTTCAGCCTGAACGTGCTTTTGAAGTCTTCGATACCACAATACCTTCAAGATGTCCAAATGTTAACTGTTATTTTTTATTGGAGATTGGGGATGGGCTATGTATTATTCCCCTTATTACCCTTGCTCCCTGCTATACCTCCCCTTTAACTATTATTTATGGCAAAATTTCTGGTTCAGATTCTCTGACTGCTAGAGTTATGGGGCTTAATTTTTTAGCAGATGCTTCTAAAACGGGTTGCTGTATATTAGCTATTTCGCCGACAGTAACTGTGTCGTTTCGCGCTGCTAAAGTATCGCGTTGGTTAATCAGATAGATGCTGATTAAAGTCAGGAAAACACCTACCCATTGCAACGGACTGAGGACTTCTGAAAGGAAGATATTGCCGAACAGTAGGGCAAATATCGGTGTGAGGAAGGTGAGGGAACTAAGACTGGTGAGATTGCCACTAGAGGCAAAGTAGAAAAATAATCCGTAGGCGATCGCACTGCCAAACACGGTAGCATAACCCAAAGCAACTAAATCAGATGCTCCCAGATTCTCCCACTGCTGAGATTCAACAACTGATGAAATTCCCCATAGTGGCAATCCACCCAAAATCATGTGCCATCCTGTAGCTGTTACTGGGTCAGCATGTCGGCATACAAATCGAATCAATACTGTTCCCACTGCCATCGATAGCGCTGCTAATAGCATCAACCACTCGCCGCTAGCAAACAAATCTTGCCAGTTGCCAATTGTAATATTTACGCCTGAGTCGAGAAAATGTAAAATCAACTCATCAGGCAAACCAATTAAACTAATACCTGTGACTCCCAAGCCTAGACCCAGCCATCCCCAAAAACCAATGTGTTCTTGGAATAGCCACAACGACAGCAAAGCAACAGCCAAGGGTTGCGAGTCAATCATCACAGACCCTAACCCCGCACTGGTTCTGACTAATCCCTCTGCCAAGAAGCCTTGAAACAGCGTTCCATCTACTAGAGCAAATAAGGCAATCCACAGCCATGCAGCCCAACCCTTGGGCTGCGGTTTACCCATAAATGCTGCTGCTATTAAAATTAACACTCCAGCTGGTATCAAACGCACACCTGCCATGAATAGGGGTGTGGTGTGGGGTATCACTCCTTTCATGGCTACCATTGCCGTCCCCCATAGGAAAAAGGGGGCAATTAACAAAAGGGGGGCGAAGGGAAATCGAGATGCACTGAGTTTCAGTTGCATGGGTTTGCTGATGCCTTTGTTTAACAAGCACAAAAATCGCTTTACCCAATTTTACCGAATTATGTAGTTTTGCGATCGCGTAGCCTCGCAAAGATAAGGAAAGAATACTCAGATTACAGGAGGTTGAATATTTTTAACGCAGTTGTTATGCAAAATAAGAATAGATAAAATGCAATACAGTTCAGTATTTTTCCTTCTTTTTCTTTCTTATATAGCAATCCGAATTGAAACGTGAGAAAATACGGATATAAAAAATACTTATTTATAGGCTTTTCAGCGATTCTCTCTCTCACAAATGATTTAGGATTGCTATATGTGTGTCGCACAAGTTCCTAAAACTTTTGTCACATAAGCAACGCCCTTGCTTCTCTGCGATTGGAGCGATTTAGTGCAGAAAAGCAAGCAGTCTTAACTGCTTTATTGAAATTTTAGATAAGGATACCTAAGTTTTCCCGGCTCAAGTATCCAATAGCAACATAACCTATATGAAATAGATTGTTAACTCTATTCTAATTACTAGTCTTTATTTTTAAATGCTTCTTAGGACAGTTTATAAATTGAACCTTAAGCAGTATGCCAAAATTAGATATGAGGTCTATTTTAATTTTGAAATTATCTTGAGATGAATAATCTTTTTTTTGTAAAATGTGCGTTACACTAGGCTAACGCACTCTACTTTCTAAAACAAGTTAGCAACGCTAGACTTTTCTAAACTAGCTACTAGTTTTACTCCAAATTCTTCCTCAAATACTCCTTTTTTATAATCTAAGCTCCAAAGTTCTAAAGCGCAGTCATCATCAGGTTGAGATGGAAAAATCAGCAGGTTTACCTGCTGAAGTTGTTGATAATACTCACATTGCACTTGAGCGATCGCACCAATTTGTCGTCTGTCTAATGCCACTGCTAATCTCAGAATGGCACTCAATTGACTAACCATTTGGCATTGCTCTTTAGTCAGCATACTCTGGTAAATTTCATGTTTTTTCTTGGGTGGCGATTTGCGATGATAACGGGCTAAATTGGCTATGATTTCAATCTCGGTTTCTGTATAACCAAGTAATTCACCATTGCGAATTAAATAGTAAGAGTGCTTGTGATGAGACGAGTGACTGACATAATGCCCGCAATTGTGTAATATTGCGGCTGTCCACAACAGTTGTCGCTCGTCAGATCCCCAGTGATGTAACGTACCTTGAGTTTGGTCAAATAAACTCTCGGCAAATTTGGCGACGCGATCGCTATATTCTAAATTGACGTGGTATTTATTAGCAATTTTTAAAACATTCCGCTCCCGAACTGAACTTTGGTAGCGGAGCTTATCTTCAATTAAACCGTGGGCTAACATCCAGTCTACGATTACGCCTTCCCTCAGAGAACGCTCACAAACTGTGATGGATTCACTACCCAAAAGGGTCATTGCTTCCTGTAATATTACTGCACCAGCAAGTATAACTTCAGACCGCTTATCTGGCATACCAGGAATCTCAATCTTTTCTGAATTACTCAGTTTCCGCAAGCGATTTACCAACTCTTGCAAGTCTTTAAGACTAAACTGGTAGCCATTGAGAGTGGAAGGAATAACACCTAAATTTTCTCGTGCATGAATCATCGCCAGGGTTTCAATCGTGCCAGATGTACCCACCAAACGGGGAGATTCCTCAATCTGGAAATTTGCTAATACCTCATCCACGGAACGTTCTAACATACCGCGTGCGTATGCTTGCAGATACTGAAACTCGGTGTTGCTGATGGGATCGGTGGTGATTAACTCGCTAGTGAGTCGCACTGCTCCGACTTTGGTACTGGTGAGAGTGCGTGCTTGGTGACTATCGCCCAAAATTAATTCTGTGGAACCACCGCCAATATCAACAATGATATGGGGTTGGTTGTGAAATTCCATCCCCGACAGCACGCCAAGGTAGATTCGTCGCGCTTCTTCTTGACCAGAAATCAAGTTAACGCTTAAACCCAACTCCTTTTCTACTCTGTGCAAAAAATCTTTACCATTGGGGGCTTCGCGCACGGCACTAGTTGCCACAGCAATGATTGTTTCAGTGTTGATGGTTTTGGCAACTTCTTGGAAGCGTCCTAAAGCAGCGATCGCCTTTTTAACGATCTCTGGTTTGAGTTCTCCAGTGGTAAGATTGCGATCGCCAAGTCTGACGGTTTCTTTTTCTTTGGCGATAATGCTGAAGGCTGGTAGCGTGGGGTCAATTTTGACTACTACCATGTGTAGAGAATTTGTTCCCAAGTCAATGGCAGCAATAATCCGATCTTGCTTAGGTGGTTGAGTTGGAACACTCTCCCAGCTAGCCGAAACTAAATTCTGCATCTAGTTTTCTCTCTCTATTAAGAAATGATGGCAAACGGTGGTATGTCGGAGTAGCTGGCACTGATATTAATTAAAACTCACTTACTCTGACTAAGTGCTGTTAGCGGTAGCGGGGGTTTAGCCCGTATTGAGTAAAAATACTCAGCACTCGCAACTCAGTTTCGTTGAGGGCAACTGAGGTAAGTATATTCACCCTAATGCTCCTAACGCTAGTGACTGTTTAAAGATATTTAAAGTTGCCACTTTAGATGATGTTTTTACAAATAACAAATAACGTTATTCTATAGATGTAAAGATGTATGAACTAGGCATTGGGAATGGGTAATGGGAAGGATAAAGGACACAAGGAAGAGAATGAGAAT
>NZ_NOLK01000068.1:0-40605 GCF_002245985.1 Nostoc sp. 'Peltigera membranacea cyanobiont' 232 | reverse complement strand
AGAGACATTATTGATCGTTCACTTGTTGAGGTGCGACTGCGGAACGAATCAACCGGACAATATCAGAGATGTCGAGTTATTCACCTAGTCAGTGAAGTTGAGGCTACTGCATGGTTTGAAGCAAGTGCGAAATCAATTAAGGTGTGTGTTGAGGTAGCGCCGGAATTGGAGGTTTTTATAGATCGTCACCTAATAATATCTGCCTTATCGAATCTGGTTCAAAATGCCATTAAGTTCACCAAGCAGGGTGGCATTGTATGGATACGCGGTAAGGCTGTAGATGGGCGTGTTTTGATTGAAATAGAGGATCAATGTGGAGGACTCCCGCCTGGTGAGGCGGAAGAACTCTTTAAGCCTTTTTCTCAGATGGGAACAGATAAATCTGGATTGGGGATTGGGCTTACAATTTCACGACGCGCCGTGTCGCTAAACAAGGGTATACTCTCAGTTCGCGATGTCCCCCATCAAGGATGTGTGTTCTCAATTGATTTACCCAAAGCCTCCTCCCCTCTCCCCACTACATAATCCTCTAGCTCCATCTTCGCTGCGCTCACTTATGTAAACTCCAACTATTTTTCTTGAGTTTTCTGCTCAACCAAAATATCCACTCTATCTTGCATTTATAGGTCGTATATCTCCAGACAAGGAGCGACATCATCATTAAAAGCTGCTATCAGATAGAAAAGACCGCACGCAGCTACTCCAATTAATTGTTGCAGTGATTATTATTTATTTTTTTCAGCCCGGAGCGAAGATATTTAGCTAGGAAAGCCTTTTCGATAATATAACTAGTTGTATAGTTTTGAGGGATGAGATGTAGTGCTTGTGCAATTAAATCGTTTAAGTCTGATGGGTGTTCACAGGATACATATTGACCAAGCCAGATACAGCGCTTCCGGCTATTATGCAATACAGTTTTCCTTTAGCTCCTCTCCTATCATAGCTTTCAGCTTTGAGGATGTACCTCATAGCTGCCGAAAGTGCTGTAAGGGCTATTACTTGTCCTTTTTCTTCTGAAGAAAAATCGTCTACATATTTATGTAGTACTCTGACTGATGTTCTTCCTGTCATTTCAAAATCTTCTAAATAATTAGACAATTTGTCTAGAAAAGTTTCTGGTATATTTACTCTCCCAAACAGTATATCTGATGACTTTGGGCAATAGATTAATTCAGCAAGCTCAATGATTTTATATACTTTACTAATTAATGAAAAATTCATATTTATCTTCAAGCTAAAATCATAGTGAATAAGGACGGATATTGATAAGCCCTTAATCTGTACTTCATAGAGCATGACAGATGGGTGCTTGAGATTAAGTATTGCTACAAGCGTGAAATGTATAAAATAAGTTCATAGTGTTTGAGTTGATTATAAAAATTAATATATGTAACAGGATCTCACTAGAGCTAGAGTATTTTTTCTTAATTGTGTATATCCTTAACTAAGGAGAGATTTATTACCACAAAAAAAACTCTAAGATCAAAGATGATAATAAAAATTTGAGTTCTTGATTTTAGAAGTTTTTGTCCTATGGTCAAGCGATCGCTCGAAGCATCACTCACTGGGATTCAGGAGGCTAAAAGAGTGTTTGCTCGCAAGGGTTGGACACAAGACAATCTAGCAGCAGAAGTCAACCTCAGTACTAGACAACCAATTTGGCGGTTTTTCAGTGGTCGTCCAGTTGAGCGTCATACCTTTATTGAAATTTGTTCAGTGTTGTCACTGAATTGGCGAGAGATTGCGACTAATCCTCCAGCAGAATTTTTGTCACGAAAAGAATACGCCCAGCCTCCTGTAGTGGATATTGATAAGTTAGTGCCATTCGTGCGATCACAACGCTTTGACAAAATTCAAGACCAGTGTGGTATTTTGCACTTATTGGATATTAGCCGTCCAGTTGCGATCGATGACATATATATAAATGTGAATATTTTGGAGTCAATTGCCAGCCTTCAGTGGTTAGAAATCACTGATCTGCAAAACCTTGATCCCAAAGAATTTGACCGTTTTGGCTTAGGTGAAGCTGACGAGAAACAAATACCTGGTACACAGGCAGTTGAAACCTACTCCAAGCTCAGGGTGCTGGGCAAACCAGGAGTAGGTAAAACCACCTTTTTGCAATATCTCGCCATTGGGTGTAACCAAAACGCATTTGCGGCAAATCAAGTGCCGGTCTTCATCACACTGAGAAACTTTGCCCAAGAGTCTAAGATTACCAACGAGTTCAGCCTATTAAACTACATCCGCCAGGAGTTTTTCACATCTGGAATTTCCGATCCCTCAACCATCGAAACCTTGCTGAATGCAGGCAGAGTATTACTCTTGCTTGATGGCATGGATGAAGTTCTTCACCAACACAGCAATGCTGTCTTAAACGAAATTCGGAGGTTTTCAGAGAAGTATCACAAAAATCGGTTCGTGGCCACCTGTCGAACAGCAGCTCAAAAACTCAGACTCCGAGGCTTTACCGATGTTGAAATTGCCCCATTTACCTTAGAACAAATCCGAGCCTTCGCTCAAAAATGGTTTGTGGCCTTTACCAAGACCAGCCAAAAAGATGGTCAGGCGCAGTCCGTTGAGTTTATTCAAAAGTTGGAATTAGATGAAAATTGGCAATTTCGCCAACTCGTCGTCACACCCCTATTTTTGCATCTTGCCTGTTGGGTGTTTCACGGTAAAGAAAAATTTCCGACTAAGCGGACTGACTTTTATAAAGAAGGTTTAGACCTTCTATTAGGCAAATGGGATGAAGCCAGAGGCGTTGAACGGGATGACGTTTACCGAGGGTTTTTATTATCACAAAAGCTCAAGTTATTCAGTCAGATTGCCACAGCGACATTTGAGCAGGGTCAGTACTTTTTTGAGCAACGTATCGTTGAGCAATACATTGGCGACTATATTGACAATTTAAGCAACGTGCCAATGGATGCAGAAGAATTGCAAATAGAAAGCGAAGCAGCGCTGAAGTCAATCGAGGCTCAACATGGGCTACTGGCAGAACGGGCGCGGGGAATTTTTTCCTTTTCCTATCTAGCATTTCAAGAATACTTCACAGCGAGGAAAATCGTTGCCAGCCATAACTTAGAGGCTTTTGGGCAAGCGCTATTCGGTCTAGTCAGTCATATCACCGACCCCCACTGGCGCGAAATCTTCTTGTTAACCGCCACCATGCTCAGAAGTGCAGACTCTCTAGTACTGTTGATGAAGCAACAGATTGATACACTCGTTGCCCAAGATGCTTATTTACAAGAGTTTTTGACCTGGGCTAGCCAAAAATCTCGCAGTATTCCTACCCAATCAAAAGATGCGACAGTGAGAGCATTTTACCTTGCTTTGAGTCGGACTCCTCACATGGCTTCTCACTTTGCCCTAGCCAGCAGCCTCGACCAAGGGATGTTTCTGGATGCGGCATTAGATGACCTGCTGATAGAGTGTGCAATTGATGGGAGCCAAAGCTTTGCCCACATCCACGCCTGCGGAGATGCTATGAGCAACATTTTGGGTATTGTTCTGGATGTTGGACTCCATAAATCCCTGCAACAACTCTCTGACCAGTTGCCAAATTCTGGTCAAAGTCAACAACGGTTTGAGCTATGGTCGCAAACGAACTATTCAGCTTGGGCCCAACAGGTAAACAAGACGGTGATTAATTATCGCAATATTAACCACGAGTGGCAGTTTAACTCTAAGCAACAACAAGTACTGCAACGCTACTATGATGCTAATCAGTTACTACTCGATTGCCTGCATAGCAATTGTGAAGTAACAGCTGCTATCAGGCAAGAAATTGAAGCCACCTTATTGTTGCCGATAAAGGAACTTGAGGATAGGGAATGGCAATAATTCTTTTGGTTAATTCCTGAAAGAGGTTTGGATTACGAAAATCATTTTGAATAAGTTTTGTGTCGTAGTTAATCAACTAATTCACAAAATCAAACAACACCAAATCATAGTACAGGAGCTAGGCTAATACAAAAATTCCGAACATTTATGTCTTCAAAAGAAAAATAAATTCTAGCGATCGCTTTTACTGACAATACTGAAGGCTCTTGCGTCTGTATATCCAAAAGCCTTTGGTGAAGCAGTTAGTAACAGAAACAGCAAAACTGCTTAAATATTCTCTTGAAAGATCATGAAAACGACAAGAAATAACCCACTAGATATACGCCACATTAGTCTGAAAGTAACAGAGTTAATTAAGCAATACGCTGTTGTAAATAACTGTACGCAGGATCAAATGCTAGAGCGTATTGTTTTGGAGTGGAATAGCCAACAAAGCGAGAGCGAACGACCATCAGGAGACGAAGATGAATAGCTTTTTTGTACAAGCCCTTGGCGTAATAGAATTGTGCTGAACTATGCTTTTCCATCAACTCAGAGACTATATTTAACTAGTGGTCTGTCGCAAAAGTTTTGATAGGTTCGTAGTAAGCACTTTAGTGCTTAAAAAATCAAGGACTAAAGTGCTTACTACAAACATGTATCACCATCAGAATTAATGCGATAGACCAATAGGTTCTTAGGTATATCCATATTTCTTGATAAACCAAATTTTGACAAATTGAGTCAATACACAATAGCAAGTTAGGATTAAAGCTAACCAAAGAAAATAAACGGCTGGCAAAGGAACAAACCCCAAACTAGCTCCAATTGGAGAAAATGGCAGATACATTCCGACTCCCATCACAGTGGCGGTAATCAGCAACATGGGTAAAGAAGCCCGACTCTGGAAAAAAGGAATCTTAGCCGTGCGA
Organism: Nostoc sp. 'Peltigera membranacea cyanobiont' 232; assembly: GCF_002245985.1. Lineage (NCBI taxonomy): Bacteria > Bacillati > Cyanobacteriota > Cyanophyceae > Nostocales > Nostocaceae > Nostoc > Nostoc sp. 'Peltigera membranacea cyanobiont' 232. The sequence goes on along the minus strand of NZ_NOLK01000068.1, from coordinate 35,848 downwards.
ATGACGTGGACAATCAGAGTTTGAGTCATCAGACTTTCCACAAACCAACCGGTTTGGAACAAAGCTTGATTGTCTACAGAAGTCGCCCCAAATACAAACCACATCAGAGCATAGGTGGAATAGTCGAAAATGGAGCTAACCGGGCCGATGAAGATCATAAATCGCCGGATATTATCAACTTTCCATTTCGGCGGCTTGATCAGGTCTTCTCGATCCACATCATCGAAGGGGATGCCCGTTTGTGAAAAGTCATAGAGGAGATTATTGATCAATATCTGCACTGGCTGCATCGGTAAAAATGGCAGAATCGCACTCGCACCCAAGACACTAAACATATTGCCAAAGTTAGAGCTAGTACCCATTCTGATGTATTTGATAATGTTAGCAAAAGTCTTGCGACCTTCGATTACCCCAGATTCCAGGATTAATAAGTTTTTTTCTAACAAAATAATGTCTGCCGACTCTTTGGCAATATCAACTGCCGTATCAACTGAGATGCCCACATCTGCCTCCCGCAAAGCGGCTGCATCATTGATGCCAAAGGTATTGTTCTTGAGGAAGATTTTCTATGACAGCAAGGTTTTATTTAATTTGCGATACTTTGGAAGTTATTGGTCTAAATTTTGTCGTGCTAAGGCTTGAATCTCAGTTCGCAGTGCGGTAATTTCTGCTTGCAGGGCTTGAATTGATTTTGCACCTGCCAGTTCTGCTTGATCATTCTCGGCATCCTGATCAACAAAAAATACTGCTAGCGTTGCTGTTGCATAACCACAGACCGCGATCGCATACAGTGCTAGTAAAAAGCATAATACCCTTCCTTCTGCCGTCTTTGGAAAGTAATCAGATCCCATCGTGGTCATCACCATTGCCGTCCACCACAAGGCAGTGCCATAGTCAGTGATGCCAACAGTACCAACAGAAAGTTTGTGTTCAAACGCATAAATTCCAGTTGCTCCAAGCAAGATGACCAACGCGGTTAGTCCCACCACATAGCCCACTCCTCGACGCTGAACACTTGTTGCGAGTAACCGCATTCCTCTATTGGTTCGTGCCATAACTCCCAACAAATGTAACCCACGAATCACATGAACTGATTGCAAAGACTGTATGACTCCCACAATCCGAAAGGTTCGCACAGCCGGGATAAGCAGCGAAAAGACGATTAACCAGTTGTGTTTGAGGTAAGAAATTTTGCGGGGAGCGAGAAGAAATTTGATCCCAAAATCCACGATAAAGGCGATCCAAATCATGATGGCGATCGCTACTAGGAGAGGATTCAGTCCCCAAACTAGCTCAACGATAAAAAGTCCCAACCAAGCAAAGCCCAGCACCAGCATCGGCGTTTCTAGCCAATCTTCCAATTGTTGCAGTACTTCGCTGCGCTCTTGATCTAATGCCGGCTTTGACTGTTGGTTCAGATCGCTCATAACGAGTTCAATGGATGAGACTGATACACCTTTAGCTGTGTCCGTAATTGGGCAATTTCAGTCGTCATATCTAGCACCATTGCCGCTCCGACTAAGTTTAGCCCCAAATCTCGACGCAAGCGTTGAATCTGAGCAATTCGGGCAATCTCGCGGGAATGCAGCAAATCACCGATCGCTTCGATTACACCTAACTCAACATAAACCTGCACAACCGTAATCGAAGTTTCAGTGATTAAGGCAGCATAAGCAAAGGTGTAAAGTTGTTCACCTTCGAGTGAAACCACGGTTTTTGAAAGGCTGAAGGTCATAATTTAATCTCCTCTAACTGGGCGCGTGGGTTAAAACTTGTATTTGCCTGGATTTTTTCGTAGTATTCTTGCTCGATCGCACTCAGGTCTTTTGGCGTGACAATCTGAAGTTTGGCAAATAAGTCACCTCGTCCCCCTTTTGGCAATGTCCAGCCTTTGCCGCGCAGTCTCAGGGATTGCCCCGATCGCACCCCTTTGGGAATTTTCATCGTCACATTGCCATCGGGGGTAGGCACGCTGATTTCTGCCCCTAAAACCGCTTCATCGGGGCGAATTGGAATCTCACAAACTAGGTTATCGCCCTCAAATCGATAGAAGGGATGCGGTAACACCTCAATAGTTAGATATAAATCGCCGCGCTGTGGAGAGAACGGACTAGGACGACCTTTACCCTTGAGGCGAATTCGACTGCCTGGTTTTGCACCTGCGGGAATGCGGACGTTGATCGTTTCGTCGTCGAGTTGCAAACGCTTTTGGACACCGTGAAAGGCTTCGGAAAATGTGAGTGCAATCGCAGCTTCAGTATCCGGTGCAGGTGCTTGAGAACGAAATCCACCAGTGGAGGTTTTACGTCTCGATCGACCCAGCAGATCGTTGATAAACGAATCAAAATCGCCGTACTGATCGAAGTCGGTCGTACCAACATTAGTGGAACTAGGTGGCGGCGCTTCAGTGTAACCAGGGTGATTCCAGTGCTGACCAAAGCGATCGTACTTCTCCCGCTTCTCTGGATCAGATAATACCTCATTCGCTTCGTTTAGTTCTTTGAACTTTGTTTCTGCATCTTTGTCTCCAGGATTGAGGTCAGGATGATATTTGCGGGCAAGTTTGCGGTAAACCCGTTTGATTTCTTCTGGAGTTGCGGTTTTACTCACTCCCAAAATGGCATAGTAGTCTTTAAAGTCTGTTGCAGTTGGCATCACTGACCTCTCGATTGCGGGTTATTTTGCGGTGAGTAGTAAGCCCAGATTTCTCACAATTTTTCATTCTCAATCCTCACTTCAGGGACAGTAGTCAGAGCAATCAAGTGCTTGTTCTGTGAGGACAATAGAGGGGTGTACTGTGCAGTATAAATAATGGTTGTTTGTAAAGAAGCGACAGTTCCGACAGGGAAGTTGATGGAAGCAGTTGAGCGTTGTAATTTTTGCTATTGCAACTTTCCAAATATCTAGCAATTTCAAAATAAAAATTGCCAAAAATATCATCGAGCAGAAGGGGATGAAAAACAATGCTTCATCAGGTGTCATGGCTCCTTGCTGTCTTATGAAATCTGGTTTTATCACAGCCGGGTTGACAATCATCAACTTGGCTTTACTTGAAGGAAGCAGATTTAAATTCCTTTTATCCAAAATATAAAGTTTGATAAGTTTATCAGTAGACATATTATTTACGCTCATAGAAACTAGAGTTTTGTGAACAATACAGAATTGGTGAGTTATTCAAGATAAGAGGAGAACAGCATTGAAAATGCAAAACTCCCGATAAACGTCAAGGTAGATAAGTTTGTATCTTGAGTTTGATGGGCTTCAGGAAGAATTTATTCAACGATCGCCACCATCAAAGTGCCTGTTGTGAATGGCACTAAGAAAAGGGAAAATCGTTGAGCCAGCAGGGGTGCAGAGGAGCGGAGGAGCAGGGGAGAAAGAAGAAGGAAGAAGCATACGGACAGAAAACTTGAGGCATACGGAAAGAAGCAAGAGAAATTCTCCTCTGCCCCTCTGCCCCCCTGCTCCTCTGCAATCCTTACGCCGCCTACCCTTCAGCTTAACTTAGTGCCATTCGTGCCTGTTGTAATCAGTTTGTCCGCGCAATCCCCAATAGCCCAGCGTCGCGCCCAGCCAAACAGGAATCAGAAATGCCGCAACTAAACAAAATCGCTGTGTTCGCGGCATATTTTGACTCTATACTCAAGTGCTTTTTAGAGGACTCCTTTGTTTTGACTGTGGTGGGAGCAAAAGCCGGTAAGCGAGCAGTTTCACGCGGTCATTCACGACGAACCACGCCAGCGCATAGCCCCAAACGAACAGTGCCCAACCCCAGCCGAGAGGCGTCATAAATAGCCCATATACCGCGATTAACGTCGCCACGACTTGTGTACCAAGTACGGCTATCCATAAAATCCGCGCGGGACGAATAGACCAGAACGGGCCGCGTGTGCGGGTGAGGAAGATCGTCAGATGTCCAGCCACGGAGAGCTTCAAATACATCAGTGTCTGGATGTGTGCGCGATCGAGATGAAAGACGCGCTCACCAAGATAAAACAGTCCGAACGCGGAGACAACCCCGATCACGCCTAACACCGTGGAGATCCCCAGCACAAGGCGCATATCCCATGCCTCGGGCTTATCTCGGTAATGAACATTGTCATAGGCGATGGACAGGATGGCACCGTCGTTGAGCAACGCCAGCATCACAATCATCACCGCCGTCACCGGGTAAAAGTTAAAGAACAGGATCGACAACGTCATGAACAACAGCACACGCAACGTCTCGGCGATACGGTAGATCGCGTAGCTGTTCATCCGTTGGAAAATGCGGCGGCTTTCCTTAATCGCGTCAATAATCACCGACAGTCCGGGCGTTGTCAGCACAATGGAAGCCGCCGCCCGCGCTGCGTCTGTTGCGCCTGAAACGGCGATGCCGCAGTCGGCTTTCTTCAGCGCGGGGGCATCATTCACCCCGTCACCCGTCATACCGACAATATGTCCGTGTTTTTGCAGGACATCTACAATGTGGAACTTGTGTTCGGGGAATACCTGGGCAAAACCGTCGGCATTCTCAATGGAATCGGACACTTCTGATGTCTCTTGCTTTTCCGAGTCGCCCAAGCTACCAGCATCGAGGATATTTGCGCCCATGTCCAACTTTTTGGCGGTTTCCTGAGCGATCGCTAATGCATCGCCCGTCAGCATCTTGATGTTTACGCCCATCTTTGCCGCGCTTGCAATGGTTGCCTTGGCATCTTCCCGTGGCGGATCGAACAGCGGCAATACACCAAGAAACTGCCATTTTCCATCGCCCTCAGCCCGCGCCACGCCCAACGAACGAAAGCCACGGGTTGCAAATTCGTTGACCGCTTTCTCGACAGCCGACTTCACCTGCCCAGCATTGGTGGATAATGCTAGAATCACTTGGGGCGCACCCTTGGTCACTTTGAAAGTTTTTCCGTCTTTGGCTTTAACGCTGGCTTCGGTGCGTTTATGCACCGGGTCGAATGGCGTAAAGTGAACCACCTCGTAAGCCTTTAACGAATCCTTGTCTTTCAGTCCGTCCAAAACGGCTAGATCAATGGTGTCGTTGTTTTCCGCGCGCGACGCCAGCGCCCCGTTGAGGATGATTTCATCAGCCGGAATATTATTCACACTGAAGGGATCACCCAGCGTCAGCTTGTTCTGAGTCAAGGTGCCGGTCTTGTCCGCACATAACACATCCACACCAGCCAGTTCCTCAATAGCGACCAATCGGCTGACAATCGCTTTTTTCTTGGAGAGCAGGCGTGCGCCAACCGCCATCGTTACCGACAGCACTGTTGGCATCGCCACGGGAATTGCGGCTACGGTCAACACCAGAGCGAACTGCAACGTAGTGAGGATCGGGTCGCCACGGGAGATGGCGACGGTAATAATCAACGTCACCAGAGCCAGCGCGAGAAGGATCAGGTAGTTGCCAATCTTTAAAACCGCCTTTTGAAAATGGCTGACAGTTTGCGCCTTCTGCACCAGTTGCGCCGTCTTGCCGAAGTAGGTGTTCGCACCCGTGGCATAGACCAGGGCGCTGCTCTCACCCCGGCGAACGATCGAGCCGGAAAACACCGCGTCGCCAGGGTTACACTTGGCAGGCAGGGATTCGCCCGTCAGCGCGGACTGATCCACCGACATGGGATCGCCGTCCAATAAGCGGGCATCTGCTGGCACGATGTCGCCAAGCCGCAGTTGGATGACATCGCCGGGCACCAGCTCACGCGCTGGCGGCGTAATCCACTTCCCATCTCGTTTCACCTGGGTCTTGGTCGCAAGCTTTGCCTTCAGGGCAGTAATGGCGTTGCCCGCAGCACTTTCTTCCCAGAATGCCACCACAGCGTTGGTAACTAGCAGCAACAGGATGATGAAGAAATCCGGCCAGTGCCGCACCACGCCCGAAAGAATCACCGCCGCCTCGATCATCCACGGAATCGGTCCCCAGAAATAAGTGAGGAATTTCAGGAATGGATTGGTTTTCTTTTCCTCGATCTCGTTAGGGCCATATTTAGTCAGGCGCTTCTTCGCCTGTGCTTGGCTGAGTCCGTCTGGGGACGACTCCAGTTTTTTTTCCACCTCCGGCAGTGGCAGAGTTTTCAGATCGTCTTTCGCATCGGGCTTCGATTTGGAAGCTTTGGGCTGGTCGGCAACGGGTTTGATCATGGGTATTCCTTTGGTTTATTTTTTCGTTTTTTCAGCTAAATTTAAGGGTGTGGCAGACCAAGCGGGCAATCATCAGTGCTTCATCTGTGTGAATTACGCGGACGGGAACCCTGCTGGTTACCGCAGAAATCAGGTCCTCATTCGCCGTGTTTCGCTTTACTTCCAGTTCGATGCCAAGGAAACCCAGCCCATCGCAAATCCGGGCGCGGACTGTGGGGGCATTCTCCCCAATGCCCCCTGCGAACACCAATGTGTCTACTCCGCCTAATGCCGCCGCGAATGCGCCGATCCATTTCTTGACCTGGTAGCAAAATAGTGCGATCCCGATCGCCGCCCGCTCGTCCTGGATTTCCCGATCGAGCAAGTCACGCATGTCAGAACTGGTTTCGGATATTCCCAGCAAACCGGACTGGAAATTAACCATCTCGTTGAATTGCTTCGCGCTCATTTGTTCAGTCTGCGCCAGATACCAAACCAGTCCCGGATCGAGATCGCCAGAACGGGTACTCATCGGCAATCCGGCGGTCGGCGTAAAACTCATGCTAGTGTCCACGGGTTTGCCGTCATGCACCGCCGCCAAGCTTGCGCCATTTCCGAGGTGAGCGAGGATAACCCGACCTTGTGCTGCTGCCGTTCCGTCCAGGCGAGCCAGTTCTCCCATCAGGAACGAGTATGACAACCCGTGAAACCCATACCGTCGTACACCCTGCGCCTCATAGCGACGGGGGATTGGCAACAGCCGAGCCACGAGCGGCAGGTCATGGTGAAAAGCCGTGTCGAAACAGGCCACTTGGGGCAGATCCGGAAAGCGACGATGAAACGCCTCGGTCAACAATATCTCTTCCGGCAGATGCTCAGGGTCGAATGGACTGAGGCGATGCAGTTCCTCAATCATTTCCGCAGTGATTCGCTGCGGCTGGCTATACTTGGGTCCCCCATGCACCACGCGATGCCCTACCGCGCTCAAGGCATTACGCCCACTATGTTCCTCAATCCAATCCATCAGAGCGTCCACTGCCGCTTTGTGATCCGGTGCCGACACTAACCGCGAAAAGTTGTCCGCCGGGTTCAAGCCTTTTACCTGCAAACTGGCTGCCGGCAGCCCAATCCGCTCAATCCCGCCCTCCAGAATCCGTTGGAGGGAGTCGCCGGACTCGAACAGCGCAAACTTGATGCTCGACGAGCCGCCATTAATCGTTAGGATATGCGGGTTAGCTGGTTTCATTTGGCCTCCGTGAACGCTGTCTGCAACCCCTGATCGTGCGTACATCGAGCCAGAAGAATAACGCTTGATCGCGGTTTCAAAGAGTAATTGTCTAGATTTTCCCAATGCGGTTCCTCACCCGCAGCGAATAGGTCTTGTGGCGCTTTGCAAGCAGTATCGATGGCTAGATGCCACCGAGCCTCTGGCAGTAGAGCGGGCAACCGGAAAGCGATCGCATCAACACTGGCATTGAACAGCAGACAAAGTGCGTGCTGCTCATCTTCATGGATCAGACAGGCAAACTGCTTTGCTTGGGGGTCAGTCCAATTGGGCAAGCCTCCTTGGGGACCAAACCATTGGATCTCAGCATCCGTATAGAATTTCTCCTGACTCAAAATGGGATGGGCAGACCGAAAGGCAATCATGCCACAGGTGAAACGAAAAATCTCCTGGTGCTGTTCCAGACAACTCCAGTCATGCCAACTCGTGGCGTTGTCCTGGCAGTAGGCATTGTTATTGCCGCCTTGTGTGCGACGAAATTCGTCCCCACCGAGCAGCATCGGCACACCGCGCGATATCAGCAGGGTCAGCAGAAAATTCTTGATCTGGCGTTTTCTGATGGACGCGATGGCTACGCCCGCCGCAGGCATTGCGGCATCTGTCGTCTCGCCTTCAGAACCGTAGTGATCGCTAAAGTTGGCATCAGTCCCGTCCTGGTTGTTCTCTCCGTTCGCTTCATTATGCTTGTCGCCATAGCTCACCAGGTCGTTAAGAGTGAAACCGTCGTGGCAGGTGACGAAATTGATGCTGCCTTCGGGTCCTTTGCCAGACTTGGTATAGATGTCGGCACTGCCACAAATCCGGCTGGCAAACAAACCGAGCATCCCCTCATCGCCACGCCAGAAACGCCGAACATCATCTCGGTACCGCCCGTTCCACTCTGCCCAGCGCCGCTCTGAAAAGCTACCCACTTGATATGCACCACCGGCATCCCACGCCTCGGCAATGATTTTTAGGTCTCTTAAGATCGGGTCTTCGGCGATCCGTTCGAGCAGCGGGGCATTAGCTAATAACTTGCCGGCACCGTCCCGTCCGAGAACCGATGCCAAGTCAAACCGGAATCCATCCACATGCATCTCGACCATCCAATAACGAAGCGCGGCCAAGATGTGATCTCGCACCACGGGATGGTTAGCGTTGACGGTGTTGCCTGTGCCCGTGTAGTTCTTATAGTAGCGTTTGTCCCCCGCTAAAGTGTAGGCGATCGCATTAGCAATTCCGCGAAAACAGAGCGTTGGACCCAGTTCGTTGCCCTCTGCTGTATGATTGAACACTACATCCAGGATCACTTCAATATCGGCCTTGTGCAAAGCCCGAACCATTTCCTTGAACTCTAGCTTCTGCTGGCCTAAACCGCCTGAGCTACTATAGGACGCTTTGGGCGCAAAGAAAACCACTGGATCGTAACCCCAGTAATTCGTGAGCAGTTGATTGGTTTGCGGATTCCGGCGCGGTATAGGAGTATCATTGAACTCCTGGACGGGCATCAGTTCCACAGCCGTCACCCCCAGGGTTTTGAGATAGGGAATCTTTTCCATCAGACCGCGATAAGTGCCCGGATGATCCACGCCCGACGTGGGATGAATGGTAAAGCCACGAATATGCATTTCGTAAATAACAGTCTTCGACCACGGATGCCGGGGTGGACAGTCTCCATCCCACTCGAAGGACTCGTTGAGAAAGACACATTTTGGCATCGACTTGGCATTGTCCACCTTTGAGAAAGACAGGTCTAGCTCTGATGCCAAAGGGTCATAGCCGCGTGCCGTAGCGAAATCCCACGGGGGCAGTTGCGAAACCGCGATCGCACAGGGATCGAGGAGAAGCCTGTTGAAATTGAAACGATGGCCAAGACTTGGTTCGTAGGCTCCATCCACGCGGTAAGCATAGAATTGGCCAGAAACGATTCCCTCCACCCAAACGTGCCAGACATCACCGGTGCGATTACACGCTGAATCGAGATCGATTGACCTGGTAGGCACTGCGTCTTCAGGATGGTCAAACAACTCTAGTCGAACGCGGGTGGCATCACGGCTGAAAATGGCGAAATTCACCCCTCCTCCAGTTTCCTGGGTTCCAAAAGGCAAAGGATAGCCTGCACGCACGTCAGCGCGTTCGGATATCTCCGAGATATAATCGTGCAGATCATGTGAGGGATTTTTCATTTGTAGTCTGCCCAGAGATGGGAAATTAGCACCCACAGATTAAAATAATTCGTAATTCGTAATTAAGTTTTGTGACGGGGATTTAGCTGAGGCTTCAATTCGCGCTGCCTGTAGAGACTCTTGACTTAAACCCCCAAAGTTCGTTAAGGGGTTGCGATTAATTTAGTGCCATTTGGCTCTACAATATCTCTCATTGATTGAATGCCTTCTTGTTTTCTGATCTCGCTTTTCTCCTGCCCCAATCCCATAGTCAAGGCTGTCATCCCGGCAAGACCGCCTAGCTGCATACTTTCTACGGCTGTACTGGGTACAATGACGATCGTGGCATTTTCTTTCAAACCCTCATAAAGCATATTCATCGCCCTCAAATGCAGAGCCACAGGGTTGTTGATATAGGTCTTAGCCGCTTCCCCAAACTTCTCTGCCACCTGTCGCTCTGAATCGCCCAAAATCACACGCGCCTGACGTTCTCTTTCCGCTTGAGCCTGCATCGACATCGCATCCTCCAAAGCCGAGGGAATCAGTACATCCTTAACTTCCACCGAGATAACATTGATGCCCCATGACTCAGTGCGCTCGTCAATGATTTTTTGCAAATCCTTACTAATCTTCTCCCTGCCTTCCAGCATATCTGATAGCATGGTCTTGCCGATGACATCCCGCAGAGCCGTTTGGGAAGCCCAACTAATAGCACTTTTATAGTCGGCGACATCCAGAGCTGCTTTCTTAGGATCTACAACCTTCCAAAACAGAACTGCATCTACGTCAACCGGCACCGTATCCTTAGTCAGAGTCTTCTCCGCCTGGAAAGAAGCGGTGATCACGCGAGTGTCAATCCGGTAAGGTATGGTGTCAATGATCGGAATAATGAAAATGAGTCCAGGTCCCTTGAGAGCGAGGAATTTTCCTAACCGCAATACCACCAATCTTTCCCACTCATTCGCCACCTTAATAGCGCTCGAAAGAATTGAAGCTAACACACCTCCAACACCAATAATTACCATTAAAAGAAGTAATGGGTTAGTACTGTAATACGGGACGGAGTTTTGCATAAATAAGGGCGAATTTCCCGTGCTTTGGGACGTACTCGCTATAAGCTTTCCCGCTTGAAGTTGATAGCCAAATAATGGATAAGAGCTGATTGTTTTCATTTCAATTTCCTCGATGAGTTAGACACTTGAATTCGATAACCATGATTCGTTTTTTCTGAACTAGTAGTCTGTCAATTTTGTTTTGAGGGGTTTTTGGTAGTGCGGGCATCTTGCGCGCGTGAGCGAGACGCTCACACTACTTTTGACTTCCGCCTTGCGGTAATCCTCCATGCAAAAATTAATCATCGCTGCCACAAGATTCGTGTATCTTCCAGTGGAATCGCAACGCCGTCGCAGTATGGTATAATACGCACCGTATATTCTGTGGCTGGGCGTGTTGCGGATACTTGCGTGTTAAAGATGTAACCGTTTCCCGTGGTCAATGGCTGACCGCGCTTCATTTCCTGCCGCGACCTGTTGCCGCCGTTCACTCCGTTGGCGTATAGTTCTACCCGCACACTCTTTGGGTCAAGGCTACCGAAAAACACTTCAACTGTGAATGTGTGCCCTTGTGCGTCGCTCACAACCTTGATTTCCCCGAAGCGCAACAAGGCCCATTTATCTTGCAGAGTGTGCTGCCAATCGACGATTTGCTTGCCGACTTCGCCGTTGTTCGCGGTGCGATCGCGGTAGGCAGTGGCAGCAGGAAGGTAGTGTTGCTCAATATATTCACGTACCGAATGGGTGGCGGAAAAGCGCGGTGTCAACTGCGCCATACTTTCTCGCATCCGCTTGATCCATGCTGTGGGGATGCCGCTGTCGTTTCGGGTGTAAAACTCCGGGATCACTTCCTGCTCTAGCAGATCATAGAGCGCGTTGGCTTCTACCGCATCCCAAGCGGGATCTTCGCCATGCTCCTGACCGTCCCCCAACGCCCAGCCAACTTCAGGATTGTAGGCTTCCGCCCACCAGCCATCCAACTCAGATAAATTGATGCCGCCATTGACAAGCACCTTCATGCCACTCGTCCCGCAAGCTTCCCAAGGTCGCCGGGGCGTGTTGATCCAGACATCCACCCCTTGCACCAGGTGTTCGGTTAGAAGCATATCATAGTCACTGAGAAAGATCACATGGGGGCGCATCTCAGGTTGCCGGATGAAACGTACCCATTCTTGAATCAGGGCTTGCCCCCCCTGGTCTGCCGGATGCGCCTTGCCAGCAATGATGAGTTGCACGGGATGCTGCGGATTGGTCAAGATACGAAGCAGGCGATCGCGATCGTGCAGCAGTAAGTTTGGTCTCTTGTAGGTAGCGAAGCGACGTGCAAAGCCCAAGGTTAATGCGTTGGGACTAAACAGATGCTTCGCCCCATTAATCGCCTCCGGCGTGTCGTCGGAGACGATCAATTGCTGGGACAAGCGTTGGCGGGCGTATTCAACCAGAGACTTGCTGGCAGCTGTCCGAAACTGCCAGAGTGTGGTGTCACAGACGCGGCGAATGTCCTGCCCCAGGTTTTCCGTCGTGCCCAGCCAGCGCTCCTTTCCACAGGCTCCCGTCCACAGATCATCGGCGGGAGCCGAGTCCCAGCTTGGCATGTGGACTCCGTTGGTTACGTGCCCGATCGGCACTTCGTCCTCCGGCCAGTGGGGAAAAAGCGGCGTGAAAATGCGCCGGCTCACCTGACCGTGTAAGCGACTCACCCCATTAACCGCCCCGCTTCCACGGATTGCCAAATAAGCCATATTGAAACTCTCGGACGAGTCATTTGGATTCTGGCGGCCTAGTGCTAGCAAATCGTGGACTGTAATGCCCAGCTTGTCTTGGGCATACCGACCAAGGTATTGCTCAATGAGAGCCGGAGCAAAACGGTCAAAACCAGCAGTCACCGCCGTGTGGGTGGTGAAAAGGTTCCCCGATCGCGTGACCGCCAGTGCGACTTGAAAAGGCTGCCCGGTCTCGTTCATGAAAGTTCTGGCTCGTTCCAAAATGGCAAATGCCGCATGTCCTTCATTGAGATGGCAGACTTCCGGCTGGATGCCGAGGGCATCAAGCAGTCGCCAGCCGCCAATACCGAGCAGCATTTCTTGCTTAAGGCGTAACTCTGGTCCGCCGCCATACAGTTCGCTGGTAATGCCTCGATGGGCAGGAAAGTTCGCTGCGTCATTGCTGTCTAGCAGGTAAAGCTTCACGCTGCCAACTTGTACCTCCCAGGCGCGTAGCCAAACCGAGTAACCGGGCAAGACAATTTCCAACCGCAACCACTCGCCGTTTGGGTGGCGCAAGGGTGCGATCGGTAACTGTCCAGGATCATTGTAGGGATAAAGGGCTTGCTGTGCGCCGTCCTTGTCAATCACCTGACGAAAATAGCCCTGTTGATAGAGCAATCCCACAGCAACCACCGGTACACCCAGGTCACTGGCGGCTTTGAGCTGATCTCCGGCGACATTGCCGAGTCCGCCTGAGTAAATGGGCAATGCTTCACTCAACATGAATTCCATGCTGAAATACGCGACACATTTCAATGGAGACTGCGGATACCGTTGCTGAAACCAGGCTGGTGCAGTTGCCTCCTGATGCCTGGTTTGCAACAGGTCATCCACATTCTTAGAGAAAGCTGGATTTGCTAGCGCCCTCTGGAGTTTGTCCCTTGAGACAGTTTGTAAGACCACCCAAGGGTTTTGAGTCAACTCCCAAAGTGCAGGATCAAGCTGCCGCCAGACTTCATCGGTAGCATGATTCCACGACCAACGCAGATCCAAAGCTAGTTCGGCAAGGGAATCGAACCCCTCGACATCTGTCGGTAAAAAACGGTTGTTCCACGTGCTGAAAGGTGTTTGTTGGCTCATAGGTTCTCCTTTAGGTTTGCCTTGGATGCAATCCCCAACTTCTGTGGGGATGCCGCCAAAGCAGTGCTGACAATCGTCTGTGCTTCTTCCAGGATGTGGTGCAGATGCTCTGTTCCTTGGAAGCTCTCTGCATAAATCTTGTAGATGTCCTCGGTTCCTGACGGACGTGCCGCGAACCATCCGCTTTCGGTCATCACTTTCAACCCACCAATGGCAGCACCGTTGCCTGGTGCATGAGTAAGTACCTTCTGGATTTTTTCACCCGCTAGTTTGGTGAGCGTCACCTGTTGCGGTGAGAGGTTTGCCAACTTTTCCTTTTGCTCTGGAGTAGCGGGTGTTTGAACGCGGTCATAGACAGGCTCACCGAATTCCTGCGTGAGTTCGCGGTAGATTTCTCCGAGATCCTGGTCTGTCCGCGCTGTGATTTCCGCCGCCAGCAAACAGGGAACGAATCCGTCCTTGTCCGTCGTCCAGACGCTGCCATCCAGACGAGCGAACACCGAACCCGCGCTCTCTTCTCCCGCAAATCCCAGTGAGCCATCTAGCAATCCTCCCACAAACCACTTGAAACCGACCGGTACCTCGAAAAGCTGCCGGCCAAGTTTGGCGGTTATCCGGTCAATCATCTGGCTGCTGACTACCGTTTTGCCGATCGCCGCTTCCTTGTGCCACTTCGGTCTGTTTTGAAAAAGATAGAAAATTGCCACACAGAGGTCGTGATTAGGCGGTAGCAATCCTTCGCTTCTGGTGACAATGCCATGTCGGTCGTAGTCGGTGTCACAGGCGAAGGAAAGATCAAAGCGATCCTTCATCTGGATCAGTGGTTGCATTGCATAGGGCGAAGACGGGTCCATCCGAATCTGTCCATCCCAATCCACCGTCATAAAACGAAAGGTGGGATCGACCGTCTCGTTGATAATGGTCAGGTTTAAACCATGTCGCTCCGCGATCCGCGCCCAGTAATGGACACCAGCACCGCCAAGGGGATCAACGCCGAGACATATCTTGGCGCTGCGAATGATATCCAGGTCGATTACATTGCCCAGGTCGTTGACGTAGGCGGTCAGATAGTCGTGTCGATGCGTCGTGGCACTGTGCAGAGCCTGTTCGTAGGGAATTCGTTTCACTCCTTGGAGTCGGGCTTCCAGCAGCGCATTCGCCGTTGCCTCAATCCAACTAGTGATCGTATTGTCGGCTGGCCCACCAGGCGGTGGGTTATATTTGAAGCCACCGTCATGGGGCGGATTGTGGGAGGGTGTGATCACAATCCCATCAGCGAATCCGCTTTTGCGATCGCGATTGTAAGTCAAAATCGCATGAGAAATTACTGGGGTTGGGGTGTATTCGTCCCCAACGGCGATCATCACTTCGACTCCATTTGCTGTCAGCACCTCAAGTGCAGTGGCGCCAGCCGGAACAGAAAGCGCGTGCGTATCCATACCGAGATACAAAGGGCCAGTGATTTTTTGTCGCGTGCGATAGAGGCAAATCGCCTGAGTAATTGCCAGGATGTGCCATTCGTTGAAAGCCCGTTTGAATGACGAGCCGCGATGACCAGATGTGCCGAACATCACTCGCTGTTCCGGTACTGATGGGTCGGGAACCTCGGTGTAGTAGGCGGTGATCAGCCGTGGCACATCGACTAATATTTCCAGTGGTGCCGGCTTTCCAGCCAGAGGACTGATTTTCATGACGCTTTCCTCAAAGTCCGTGATGGAGTTATACCAATTCGCAATTCGTAATTCGCAATTCGCAATTAATAAACCTAGATGCACCAAGGTTTTCATGGTTTACATCTGCATCAAATTTTTCGTGAAATGGTATTAGTCTCCGTTAAAGGATTGTGGTCTTTATTTCTGACTCTCAAGCATTTCCTTTGCTTGCAAAAGTTCCTGGTGTTTTGCTTCGCTGACCTTGGGATAGTTGAGATTGAGTGCCTTCAATTGGGCATAAATGATGCCTGCTACCACAAGGCGAGTAAACCATTTGTGATCTGCTGGGATCACATACCAGGGTGCCCATTCTGTGCTAGTGTGATTAAACATTTCTTCATAGGCAACCATATAGTCGGGCCAAAACGTGCGCTCTCTCGCATCATTAACAGAGAACTTCCAGTTTTTCTCAGGAAGTTCAATCCGTTCTAGAAAGCGTTTTCTTTGCTCTTCTTTAGACACATTCAGGAAAAACTTGAGGATGATAGTCCCGTTGCTGGTCAGATATTTCTCAAAGTTGTTGATTTCCTCATAGCGACGTTGCCAAATATGCTTATCGATCAAGTTAGGCGGAATTTGTCGCTGCTCCAGAATTTCTGGATGAACTCGTGTTACTAAGATTTCTTCATAATTAGAGCGATTAAAAATGCCAATTTCTCCTCGTTCTGGTAAAGCTCTGGAACATCGCCATAAATAGTCATGATCCAACTCTTCCCCAGCAGGAACTTTGAAACTATGCACCTGACAGCCTTGAGGATTGATACCCGACATCACGTGTTTGATGGTACTGTCTTTACCAGCGGCATCCATTGCCTGGAAAATAATGAGCAAGGCATAAGTATCTTGGGCATAAAGCATATCCTGATATTTTGCTAAAGCTTCAATACCTTTCTGTAGTTCACTTTCAGCTTCAGATTTCTTCAGATAATGGGCTTTGTAAGCTGGGTCATAGTCTTTGGCAAGGGAAATTCTCTGCCCTGGTGGAACAAGAAAGGGACTAATCAAATCGTCAAGTTTTTTGATCGGAAATGGGTTTAATGATGAATCATCGTGGCTATGTTTATCGGTCATAGGTTTAACGCTCAACTGTCTAAAGTCAATGGCACTGAAATCTAGCTTTCACGTAGTGCCGAATCAGGGTATTGGTTGAACTATCGTGCTTGAGTCGGTTTTTGTCCTCAGTCTCAAGTTCAGGAATGATGCGCGCAGCAAGGGCTTTCCCCAATTCGACTCCCCATTGGTCAAAGGAGTCAATGTCCCAAATGGCACCTTGAGTGAAGACGCTGTGTTCGTACAGTGCCACGAGCTTGCCCAACGCCGCCGGAGTCAGCCGTTCCAGGAGGATCGTGCTGGATGGACGGTTGCCCTCGAAGGTTTGGTGCGGCACCAGCCATGCTGGTATGCTCTCAGCTTGTACCTCTTGGGGCGTTTTGCCAAAAGCCAGCGCCTCTGCCTGGGCAAACATGTTGGCCAAGAGTAAATCATGGTGGTGGCCAAGAGGGTTAAGCGGCTGAGTAAACCCGATGAAGTCGCAGGGGATGAGCTTGGTTCCCTGATGAATCAGTTGGTAGAAGGAATGCTGCCCATTAGTACCCGGCTCCCCCCAATAGATTGGCCCAGTTTGGTAGACGACCTCAGTCCCATCCTGCGTGACGTGCTTGCCATTGCTCTCCATCGTCAACTGCTGAAGATAAGCTGAGAAGCGCTTCAAGTAATGCTCATAGGGAAGAACCGCCATTGTTTGTACATCAAAGAAATTGTTGTACCAGAGAACCAGCAGACCCATGAGTACTGGTAAGTTGCGATCAAAAGGAGCCGTGCGGAAATGCTCATCCATCTGGTGAAAACCGTCTAGCATGGCGCGAAAAGCTTCGGAACCAATGGCGATCATTGTTGAGAGACCAATGGCCGAGTCCATTGAGTACCGCCCGCCAACCCAATCCCAAAACTCGAACATATTGGCGGTGTCGATGCCGAACTTAGCCACCTCTTCGACGTTGGTCGAGACCGCCACGAAATGTCTGGCAACCGCATCTGGATGCTTCAATGTCTTGAGGAGCCAGTCGCGGGCTGTGTGGGCATTGGTCATCGTCTCCAGAGTCGTAAACGTCTTTGACGCGATGATGAACAGCGTCTCCTCGGCATCGAGGTCGCGGGTGGCTTCGATAAAGTCGGTGCCATCAATGTTGGAGATGAAGCGGAAGGTTAGGTTGCGCTGGCTGTAATGGCGCAATGCCTCATAGGCCATCACTGGCCCCAGGTCAGATCCACCGATGCCAATATTGACGATGTTGCGGATACGCTTGCCCGTGTAGCCCTTCCACTCTCCACTACGTACCTGAGTCGAACAGTCAGCCATCTTATCCAGCACGGCATGAACCCCAGGTACAACGTCCTCGCCGTCTACGATGATGGCTTGCCCTTTGGGGGTACGCAGGGCGACGTGCAGAACTGCCCGCTTTTCTGTGACGTTGATTTTGTCCCCGCGAAACATAGCATCAATGCGCGATCGCAGACCTGACTCTGCCACCAATTGCAACAAGAGCGTCAGCGTCTCATCCGTGATCCGGTGCTTTGAATAGTCGAAGTAGATGCCGATCGCCTCAGTTGTCATGCGCTCCCCGCGCGTTGGATCGTCTGCAAATAACTGCCGCAGATGCAACTCATGGACTTTCCGGTAATGGGCTTCGAGGGCTTGCCATGCCACACGCTGGGTAAGGGGGATGATTGTTGTCATGCTGCCTCCACTTGGCTTTGCGTTTGACTAATTCCTGCCTGAACAATGGCTAAAAACTGCTCGGCATTCAGGCTGTCGCCGCCAATGAGGACACCGTTCACACCAGTTTGCTTCAGGAACGTGTCGGCGTTCTTCGGATTGACGCTGCCGCCGTAGTGGATAGCAAGCGTCTGAGCTGATCGCTCCCCGAACATCTGACCGAAGCAATGCCGAATGACAGCGTGCGTTTCCTGAGCCTGCTGAGGGGTGGCGTGATGTCCGCTACTGCCGATCGCCCAGACTGGTTCGTAGGCGATGCTCAGGTGGGTTAAGGTAGCTGCCGACAGTCCGTCCAAGCCCTGAAACAGTTGCCGATCGAGTACTGTTTTGGTCTGGTTTGCCTGGCGTTGTTCTAGAGTTTCGCCGATGCAGAAGATTGCATCGAGTCCGGCGGACAGGGCAACCCTTACCTTCTGGTTGATGAACGCATCGGATTCGCCCAGTTTGTGGCGGCGCTCGCTGTGTCCGAGGATCACGTACTGGCAGCCGAGATCGAGGAGCATCGTCGGGCTAACCTCGCCGGTGAATGCGCCTTCTTTGGCGGGATAGAGGTTCTGTGCGCCGAGCGCAATCCGGCTGCCCTTGAGGATTTCCCCGACTAGGGACAGATAAGGAAAAGGTGGACAGACCGCAACGGTAACACTATCATCAGTGCCTATACCAGCCGCGATCGCCTGGGACAGATGTCTGGCTTCAGCTGCGGTGGTATACATCTTCCAGTTACCAATAACAAATTTCTGAGCCATGGCCGGTTTCCCTTGGTTGTTTAAGCTTTTGGCAGTTGAGTATTTCATGAGTTGCATTCCACAAAGCGATAACTGGCACTGTGGGGTGGTGGGGGTCGAAGGCGAAAATACTGATTGATGCCGTGCCAAGGGGGAAATGCTGCGCTTCGACCACCGTTAACCCGATCCAGCGTGCAGCTAGAACGCCGCCGAACTGACCGTGGGAAAAGAGGGCGATATTGCCATCCAGGTCACGCAGACGAGCGATAAGTCGATCGGCGCTATCGCAAATTTGGGTGGGCATTTCACCGTGCGGACAACCGTCCCGAAAAACATTCCAGTCCGGGCGCTCCTTGCGGATATCCACGGATTTCTGCCCTTCGTAATCGCCATAGTCCCATTCGACCAGATCCGGTTCAATTTCCGGGACTTGATCCAGCCCGACCAACGCACAGGTTTGTTGGGCGCGTTTGAGTGGGCTGGTCAGCACATGGGAAAACTGGATATCCCGGAGGTGCTTGCCGAGTTCCCGCGCCTCGGACTCGCCGTTTGTGGTCAACGGAATGTCTGTGCGACCTGTGTGGCGACGGTCGAGCGACCACTCGGTTTCACCGTGCCGAATCAGGTAAAGGTGTAAGGGAGTAGATATACTTGTTTTCATACTCCTGTCCCTTCCATTGCAGCCTTGTATTCACCCTGGCGCGCTGCCCAATTGCACTTAGCTCGATGCAACAAAGCCTGTTGTGCCTTTGACACATTCGCCTCTTTGCCTTGCCAAAGCTCTAACGCTGGTTGCTGGATGGCACGGGCAAAGGAAAACGCCAATGCCCAAGGCGATGAACTTTGCCCCACCGTCGGCGATCGCAATTTGAATTTAAGATTCATCGCATTCAAACGAGCCGAAGCCAGTTCACCGGATTGTCCGCCCGACAAGAACGCAATTCCCGGAACAGCAGCAGGGACTGCCCGCAAGAGACAGTTCACCGTGGCATCAGCTACCTCGTCCACCGATTCTTGTTGAGAACAAGTCAATCCGGGAAGCACCATGTTAGGCTTCAAGATCATGCCCTCCAGTATCACCCTTTGCCTGTAGAGTTGGTTAAAGACAGTTCGTAGGACTTCCTCTGTTACCTCACCGCACTGTGACAAGGTATGCGTTCCGTCCATCAGCACTTCCGGCTCAACAATGGGAACTAATCCGGCTTCTTGGCACAACGCAGCATAGCGAGCCAACGCCTGGGCGTTAGCCTCGATGCAACCCCGGCTGGGAATGCCAACACCGATGGTAATCACCGCGCGCCACTTGGCAAAACGAGCGCCCTTATGAAAATATTCCTTGAGGCGATCGCGCAATCCATCCAGACCTTCGGTGATCTTCTCTCCAGGATGACCCGCCATTTCCTTAGCACCGATGTCAACTTTGATGCCAGGAATGATTCCCGCTTCGGTGATGACTTGCACAAAGGGAGTGCCATCTTGCTTTTGCTGGTGAATAGTTTCGTCGTAGAGAATTACGCCACTAATGTACTCACCGAGACTGGGCGTGGTGATAATCAATTCTCGATAGGCGCGTCGGGCTTCCTCAGTCTGGGGAATGCCTAACTTTGCGAATCGTTTGTTACAGGTTGGATTACTCTCATCCATTGCCAGCAGACCCTTATTGTCAGCAACAAGCATCTTCGCGGTTTCTATCAGCTTTTGGACATTCATTTCGAGTTGCTCCACTCTGGAAGGTGCATCTTTTGGATGCAAAGAAATGAATCAGGTGAATTTGATTCGCCCGTTGATTTTAAACTTTCCCATCCGCTAGCGCCGGGTTGGTTCTCGTTGACAATCTGGCGCATTTTTTTGACGGCGGCTTTCAGGCTGGGTGCACCGAACAAGCTCGTACCCGCCACAAATGTATCCGCTCCGGCGCGGGCGCATTCGGCGGCAGTCTGGTCATTGATGCCGCCATCCACGCTGATGCGGTAGGACAGGTTTTTTTCGCGCCGCCACCCTTGGGCTTGCCGGATTTTGGGCAGGCATTTGGGGATAAATTCCTGTCCGCCGAATCCGGGATTGACAGTCATCACGAGCAGTAGATCAATTTGTTCGAGAAACGGCTGGACGGCTGCGATCGCAGTAGGTGGATTGATGGCGAGTCCGACTTTTTTGCCGAGGGATTTTATTTTGTGGATCAGGGATGGGACTTGTTCACCAAGTTCCACGTGAATGATCATTTCGTCCGCGCCGGCTTTCGCAAAGGGTTCGAGCAGGATGTCTGGCTGGGAACACATCAGGTGAACGTCGAAGAAAAGTTTGGTGAGTGGGCGGATGGCTTGGACAACTTGCGGACCGAAGGAAATGTTCGGGACAAAGTGACCATCCATGATGTCGAGGTGTAGGCGATCGGCACCAGAACGCCCGACACGTTCGGCTTCTTGTCCGAAGCAAGACTGGTTGGAGGCAAGGAGCGAAGGTGCAATCATCATTTCGGCAACCTTTGATTTCATATTTTTTGCTGGCGTACAGTCAGAATGTATGTTTGCCCTGAAAGTTTCTCCTTGTTGCCCGTTCAGAGTTCCTTTTCATCTCAATTCCAATGCCGCTACTTTCTGAAGACGTCGCTGGAAACGTTCATCTTGCTGGAAATGAGCAGCCAGAAATGTCTGAACCAATTCCCAGGATTCGGCATATCCGGTGACTTGTCCGCCCAGACACATCACGTTCATGTCGTCATCCTCCACCCCCTGATGAGCAGAGAATGAATCTGCGATTAACGCCGCCCGCACGCCTGCTACCTTGTTGGCAGCAACACAAGCTCCTACCCCGCTACCGCAAATGGCCAAACCGCGAACGATTGTGCCCTTCGCCACCGCCTGGGCTAGTGGGACCACAAAATCCGGGTAGTCATCTCCTTTAACCAACTCATAAGCACCAAAATCCTCCACCTCGTGGCCAGCCTCCTTTAGAGCAGCCGTCAGTTGCGCTTTCAACTCAAACCCACCATGATCTGCCGCGATCCCAATGTGCATTATTTCCCCCCCAAGCCAACAAGCGGTTTCTCTATCGGTGTTGCAGCTAGTGGCGCGCAGGGCGCTCGTCGCTGGAAATGATGCCTTTTTACTCACCGCTCCACCTCGGCGAATGTTCCATCCGAATACAGCTCATAGCGCTTGCCATCCAAAACTGCGATCAACGGAAAATCACTCTCCTGTGGCTTCTCCAAAGACTGCCAGCGCCGCTCTTCCCAATCCAGTATGAACGGAGTGTTCCGACCTTTAACTTCAATCTGGGTGGTCATGTTCGATCTCCTTGAAAAATTCCAAAAATGTAGAAACAGCACACGAAAGCACGTGCCTTCATTTGGGGTTGCCCCACTTCCAATTGCGGATTTCCGGCAAGTCTTCGCCGTGCTTGTCGATGTAATGCTTATGTTCGATCAACTTGTCCTGCATCATCTGCTTGAGATAAGCTCCCTTACTACCCAAATGCAGCAGACGATCCACCACGTCTTGCACCAGATGAAAGCGATCCAGGTCATTTTGCACCCTCATGTCAAAAGCCGTTGTGATTGTGCCCTCTTCCTTGTAGCCCCGGACGTGGAGATTGCGATTGGTACGGCGGTAAGTTAGCCGATGCACCAACCAGGGGTATCCATGAAAGCCAAAGATGATGTGCTTGTCTTTGGTAAAGAGCGAATCGTAATCCGTTTCGCTCAGTCCGTGCGGGTGTTCGCTCTCGGATTGCAACTTCATCAGATCGACAACATTAATTACCCGAATTTTCAGATCCGGCAGATGTTCGCGCAGGATAGAAACGGCAGCCAAAATTTCTAGCGTCGGCGTATCTCCACAGCAAGCCATCACCACATCCGGCTCAGTATCCTGGTCGTTGCTAGCCCATTGCCAGATGCCAATGCCTTCAGTGCAATGCACGATCGCCGCGTCCATACTCAGCCATTGCGGAAGCGCGTGTTTGCCAGCAACCACCACATTCACGTAGTGTCGGCTGCGTAGGCAGTGATCGAAGACGGACAGCAGACAGTTCGCATCGGGTGGCAGGTACACACGCACGATATCGGCTTTCTTGTTGATTACGTGGTCGAGAAAACCGGGGTCTTGGTGCGTGAAGCCGTTATGATCCTGCTGCCAGACGTGGGAGGCGAGCAGATAGTTCAGCGATGCAATCTTCCGTCGCCAGGGCAGTTCCGATGTTACCTTCAGCCACTTGGCGTGCTGGCTGAACATCGAATCAACGATACGAATGAACGCCTCATAGCTGTTGAATAGCCCGTGCCGCCCAGTTAGCAGATAGCCTTCCAACCAACCCTGGCACTGGTGTTCACTGAGCATCGAGTCCAGTACTTGTCCGGCTGGCGCGAGGAATTCATCATTTTTTTCTTCCCGTGCTTCCCACTGACGATTAGTGACTTCAAACACCGCGCCCAAAAGATTCGAGAGTGTCTCATCGGGACCGAAGATGCGGAAATTCCGCTGATCCTGATTCAGCTTGACTACATCACGCAGGAATTTGCCCAGCACGAGGGTATCTTGACCGTCAACGGCACCAGGTGAAGGTACATACACCGCGTGGTCGCGGAAGTCTGGCATTTGCAGGTCGTGTAGCAGTATACCGCCGTTGGCGTGGGGGTTCGCACCCATGCGGCGATCGCCCTTCGGTGCCAGTTCAGCCAATTCCGGCAGGAGTCGGCCATCCTCATCGAACAGTTCTTCTGCTTTATAGCTTTTCATCCAGCTTTCCAACAGCTGGACATGGCCGGGATGCTCGGAGTTCACCAGTAGCGGCACCTGGTGCGATCGCGATGTGCCTTCGATTTGTAGACCATCGACGACTTTTGGCCCCGTCCAGCCCTTGGGTGACTTGAGAACGATCACCGGCCAGCGCGGGCGAGTAGTATCGTTCTTGTCCCGTGCATTGCTTTGGATTTGCCGAATGTCTGCGATCGCCTTGTCCAGGGTGCTGGCCATAAGTTCGTGCATCTTTTCCGGCTCGTCGCCTTCCACAAAGTAAGGTGTCCAGCCGCAACCTCTAAGAAATTGCTCCAACTCCTCATGCTCGATGCGAGCTAAGACCGTTGGGTTGTTGATTTTGTAGCCATTCAGGTGCAGGATTGGCAGCACGGCACCGTCGGTAATTGGATTGAGTAACTTGTTGGACTGCCAAGCGGTCGCTAAGGGGCCCGTCTCCGCCTCTCCGTCGCCGATGACGCAAGCGACAATCAGTGAGGGATTGTCAAAGGCAGCACCGAAGGCATGACTGAGGGAGTACCCCAACTCACCTCCTTCGTGAATCGACCCCGGCGTTGTCGGCGCAACGTGGCTGGAAATCCCACCAGGAAATGAGAATTGCGTGAACAGCTTTTTCAACCCAGCTTCGTCCTGAGTGACGTTGGGATAGACTTCGCTCCAGGTGCCTTCGAGGTAAACGTTACCCACAATTGCTGGGCCACCGTGACCGGGGCCAGCGATGTAGAGCATATCTAGGTCATATTTCTTGATCACCCGATTCAAGTGTACATAGATGAAGTTCTGTCCCGGTGTCGTACCCCAGTGTCCAACCACCAGTGGTTTGACGTGGGAGAGTTTCAGAGGCTCCTTCAGCAATGGGTTGTCGTAGAGATAAATTTGCCCAACCGACAGATAGTTGGCGGCACGCCAGTAGGCATCTATCTTGTGGAGTAATTCTGGGGAAAGGGTCTTTGTTTTTATGGTTAATGTCCCAATTTCTAAGCCTATTCCGCCAGTCTTATCAATTACTTTCATGCTTCTTCCCTCTTTATTTATCTTTATCAGGATTTGTATCTTTTATGACTAAAACAGAACAATTCGCATAATCAACCACATGATTGCTGACACTACCTACGAAAAACTCTGCGATCGCTTCTAGCGGGGCGTAGCCCATCGCTGAGTGGTCATGCCGACCCAGTACGATCAGGTCAGCATTCCACTCTTGAGCAATACTGGAAATCGTTGCCCCTGGCTCACCAAAATGGTGTTGATATTCAGTTGAAATATTTCGGGCAGTTGCCTGATGACAGTATTCTTCTAACCAAACTTTCGCCTGCTCAATCTCTAGCTGAAGTGTTTCCTCACGAAATGGTTGAGAAAACCCAGTGTTGATCGGATAGAGTCCAAACATCCCACCTGACTCGAATCCTGGATCGATCGCAGTAAAATCTACGAGGCAATGAAGGATCATCAAATTAGCTTGCTCTTGCTGCGCTAAATTGAGTGCCCGATCAAACACAATGGATGTTAAAGGAGAATGATTAATGGCAACCAGAATGCGTTTAAAGTTCATTGTTTCGAGCCTTCAGGTTCATCTCACTTAAAGTAATCTGCAACTATTGCAACCAAGTATGTGGCGATCGCATCCATCGGGTGGTTACGCCATCGCCAGAAGGCGGGACGGAGCATCGTCGCAAAAAAAGTGAGGCTATGCTGCGTGAACTTCCTGCTCAGTTTGAACCTTTGCTAAAGCCGCTTTGAGATTTGCTTCCTCGACATTCGAGAGCGAAGTTCGTAACACTTTGCCGTCAAAGGGTTTTAATTCTTCTAGAACTTTATCTGGAGTGACTTTGCGGGCAAGAATAAAGATAGCAGAGGTTCCAGGCTCCAGAGTCTTGCCCAATTCTCGGATAAAGTCGTCATCGATTCCAATATCAGTTAATGCACCTGAAAGCGCCCCACTGACGATGCCAACGGTGACACCCAGCAACGGATGGAGAAACAGCAACCCAATCAGCAATCCCCAAAAACTTCCACCTGCGGCTCCTGCTGTCAGTAGATCCAGGGTTTGCTTAACTTTGAGCTTACCCTTGTGGTTTTTGACTACGACGACGGCATCTTCCAAGTCAACTAAATGCTCTTTCTGCATTTTTGCCAGCTTGAGCAACACTTCGTCTGCTTTAAATTCATCATTAAACCCAATCACAATTAAGTCACTCATAGTATTCTCTTCTAATGGTGTTCTACGCGACTTGCAAGCCAAAATGGAATTCCAATTCCCACAAATTGAGCCACAATCATACTGATATTTGCTTGTACGACAAAAATATCAATTGGCTCAATCAGTTGTCCTGTCCGATAGACAGCGGCTCCTGGTGGAACTGATAGTGTTTTGAGAAGCAAGCCTCCAACAATTGTTTCGATACTGACTAACGTCAGTAACATTGCTGCCAAGTTGACTACAACTCCTAATTGTAAAACTTGAATTATTTCCTTGCGGCTAGGATGTAAAGCTGGTTCTGGGGCTGACAATTGTTGCCCAAGATGAACGTAACGAAAGAACCAGTAAATGCTTAAGCCTAAAGCGGCAATTCCACCAATCACGGACAGTAACCCGATCCCTGATTTGAGATTGAGGTTGAGAGTCGGATCTAGAATCGCGAACCCTAAAATGAGAAGAGAAACAATGGTTAAAACAAACTGTATCCAAAACCCACTCCACCCCAATGATCGCAGTAAACTAGCAGCTTGCTGCCTCTCTGAAGGATGAGATTTTGATTCTAGGTAGCTAGACATAAGGCATTACTCTCTAAATCTTTGCTTTGACAATACCGAAGCATGAATCCCCAGTTAGATGAAATCCGGCGCATTTAAAATGTGATTCTTTTACAGATAGGCATAAACGATTTGAGCAATTCCCGCAAAGATAAATATCCAGCCAAAGATTAAGGTTAAAGCAACGGTGGCAAAGAAGGCAAAGGCGATACCTGTGGCGGGCTGTTCGGTGTCGCAATCATGCCCAACACGATTATGAGAATAACGATCGCGGTTGTCAATCCAGAGCTAACAACTTGCTCATCAGTTTCTCTTGATTAACTTTCGACCTCCGCAAGATTCCTGATTAGTTTCGAGATTTCTCACTAAAGCATAAAGCATCAAATACTTCTTGTATCTTGCTAGGTAAATCAATTCAATTTCATCTACCACTTTTGAATGTTTTATTAGATTTTGTATAACTTATACATTAACTAAAACATTTATTAAAACACGATCTTTGAGGGCAAAACGTCATACTTTTCCTTGTCAAAATAAGGGTACATCAATGGATACACAAAAAAGTCACGATTTAACCGGAGATTACACAGTTTCTCAATGTTAATTAACGACTTGTTTCATCAAGTGGGAACGATCCTGAAAGAGATTAGTGATTCCACTGAATATCTTTTATAGCAGTTTCCGAGGGGAGCAATGCGATTTTGTGAGGTTTGGGAAAAAATGTGCGATGCCTTCTCTGCGAGACGCTACGCGAACGGCGGGCGCAGCCATCGCTAAATCCCATTCTCAATAATTAAAATATATTTATACTATTTAAGCAGTATTTATACTGACATAGAGAGAGGATCTGAGTAACAACGAGTTTTCAGTTTCTTTTTCTGACAATGAAAAAAGGTAGAATTCTCAAGTAGCAATAGTTTTGAGATCAGGATTATCTACCTTAATGGAAAAAAATATATATGCAACTTTAGATTTAAGCAAATCATTATCAGATTTTTATACTGTTACGTGCCTGTTTCACCGTGTCGTGCCTTAGCCATGATGAGCTCTAATATTCCTTGATCTGTATTAAACTAAGCGAAACTCTCACGAGTCCCGCTCGTCTTCAGAACCGTGCGTGAGACTTTCGCCTCACACGGCTCCTCAATGACTTGGCTCAAGTTATGAGTACCTCTACTACCATCATTGGTAGTTTTAATATCATGGCAGTGACGATGCAATGCTTGGAGGTTGCCGTATTTATCCTTCCCGCCTTTGGACTTAGGTATAATATGGTCAACTTCGATTAAATCGTCTTCCCTAAAGTACAATCCGCAGTGAGCGCACTTACCTTTTTGTTCTTTCAGAAGTTTTGCGACTCTTGTAGGAACTAGGGGGTGTTCTCCTCTTCTAGAACTCCAGTATTTCAGGTTTCCATCGAATGGCGATGCTATCCCTTTAACTTTGATATGACTAGCAATTTTTTTGTTAGCATGAACCGTTAAGGTTTCACTTACTTTGCCATCTCTGGTTACTGAGAATACCCAATTGTCACCGCCTACTGTATGCCAGTATTTATTGGCAACCCACGTACCTTTCTTCCCTGGGTGGCGGCGTTTCGCCCATCTTGAAAGCTTTTGATATACTAGATGGTCAAGCGTAGAGAATATTTTTGAGCTTACAACTGTCGAATAGTAGTTAACCCATCCCCTAATGATGGGGTTGAGTTTTACTATTAGTGCAGCTTGGGGGGCTGATTTGTGAGCGTCGATAACCTCTGCGATTGCGTCGTAGTGTTTCTTAATCGCTTTCTTGCTGGGTTTGATGAGTGTCTTAAATCCTAGTAATTTACCGTTAGTTGATTTACCTGAGTGGTTGTCATCTATCTCATACTGCCTGACGTTGAATCCGAGGAAATCGAATCCGGCGTTTTTATAATCTTCTTCTGGTTTATCCCAGAATTGGAGTGCAGGATTGAGTAGGGTGTTCCCTATTTTGGTCTTACTAGGACTTAATTCTAATCCCGTTTTTGCTAACCATTTTGTGACTAAATCCCTCATCTCTATGATTTGAGATTTTTCATTGGCAAGAATTACAAAATCATCGGCATATCTTATTAAGGATATGGAATTTTGATTGTCTCTCTTTCCACCTTTCAGGCTACGTGCATAATCTATTACTAGTTGTTCCATCCCATGAAGGGCGATATTCGCTAGTAAGGGAGATATTACACCGCCTTGAGGTGTGCCTTCATTAGTCTCAAAGAATTGACCACCATCCATTACACCCGATTTCAACCATGCTTTGATAAGTCTCCGCATTGTTGGAAATGTATTGATTTTTTTGAGCAATTCTTCGTGGTTAATTTTATTAAAGCACTTAGATATATCAGCATCTAAAACCCATTTGGATTTAAATCTGATGCTGTTAAATATTGCTTGGATTGCATCATGGGCGTTTCTACCTGGTCGGAAACCGTAGCTATTTGGCTCAAACTTTGCTTCCCATTCTGGTTCAAGAGCCAGTTTGGTAAGGGCTTGAGTTGCTCTGTCGTGCATTGTCGGAATACCTAATGGGCGCTTGTCTCCGTTAGATTTGGGAATCCAAACTCTACGGGTAGCACTAACATGAAAGTTAATGTTCAAGCTCAGTACCAAAGTAAGACGAGCCTTGGGAGTAAGCGACTTGATGCCGTCAACTCCTGCGGTTTTCTTACCCTGATTATCCTGGGTTACTTTGCGGACAGATAAGGCTTTTCCTGACCAAGACCTCATCAAGGTTTTTTGGAGTCTGCGTACTGCTTTAGCATCACCACGTAGAGAGGCTTGGAATATTCTTTTCTGAAGCTTATAAACAGCACGCTCTAACTTGCGCCAGTTAATGCTGTTCCATTCCACCATCTGATTGCTCAGTGTTTTAGACATATATACTTCCTAATGTGACCATTCCTACCAAATCATCGTGAGTACGTCTGCATATCTTGACCATTACAGCCAAGCATTCGCTTCTTACTCAATCTTGCCCGTCAATGCATCCGGTTAGCACCTGCTCAGGTATTCGACCACCTGAGAGCGTTTGACGGGTTACTTCGTTCCGAATAACAATTCTGATACCTTTAGAGCGACACTATTCACCGGGTTTATTGGGGGTGCTTACTGGTCAGAACACTACCTGCCAGTCCCATATCCTTTGCCTTTTGGCGCAGCGTTTCAGCCTGATTGCGCTACTTCAACCTAACGATGATTCAAACGTGTCTTTCTTTCGTACTCATGGATATCTTGCTTGGCGAATTACCAGGTTTAGGCTCCCAGTAACAGCGCCGTTCATTCCCGCTTTACCGATTGATGGCTAGTCTCTACAGTAGGGAAAGGGCTTTCACCTCAGCACTTGAGGGGTAGGTTTTTCACCTACATTGTTATTCAGTTATCTAGGCTTGAGCCTAGCAGCTAATCCCCCATAACCCTTATGGGCACTGGTTTATAGCTAACGAATCGCACAGTATCTGAGTTGTAGTACTCATCCCGGTAAGCGAGAATAATATTGTCTGCCACCATTTCTAAAATTCCCGATTGGCTAAGGTCGCTCATCATTGGGCGCTTATTCTGTCTGCCCTCAACTCCCCTAGAGATTTGCGACAGTGCTAGCACAGGTACATCTAGTACAGTGCGGCGTAAGTTTAGATAGGGTTATGCCGCCAAAAGCTTCCCTTTAAAAGTCCATTGAAAAGGACGAGCTAACTTTTGGTTAAAGTAGTCAATAAAATTCAATATCTGCTGTTTGAGATCGGCTTGGGAAGAAAAACTGCCTCTAGACAAGAGTTTGCGTGTGAGAATACTAAACCAAATTTCAACCTGATTGAGCCAAGAGCAGTGTTTTGGGGTGAAATGAAAAACCACCTTGTGCTGAGGATTGGCTAAAAACTGGGCGCGGGTACTCATCGATTGGAGGATGCCAGACTGTCCTTTAACGCCCAAGGTGTCAAAGGCGATGCCTTCAATGTCAGCAATCCATTTTACCAAGGATTCCGATTGATGGATATTCAGACAGTCCATAATCAAATGCCACTTGCTGGCATTGGGGTCAGAGGTAATTAAGCGTTGGCAATGGGACAAGAAATCGGCTTCAGTCCGAGTCTGGTCAATGGTAGGAACCACAACTTGACCTGTAGTAACATCAAAATTGGCAATTAAGGTTTGGGTCCCATGCCGAATATATTCAAATTCTCGACATTCGACTTTGCCTGGTCGCATCGGTAAACTGGGAAGTACGCGTTCGGTGGCTTGAATGCCGGTCATTTCATCAATGCTAATGGTGCGTTCTCCTTGAATAGCTCGTATTGGGGCACTCAAATAGTGTTGGCTAATATCTTCCACCTTGACTTCAAAATCCGGGTCATACGGGGGGAAAAAGCCAGTAGCGAGACTGGTGCGGTTTGAGTTCTGCTTCAGCTAACCATCGTCCGACCTGGCGGGGGGATATTTGCTCCACAATACCAAGCTTTATCAACTCATCCGCCAGTTCATGAGAACTCCAATGACTGATGGGACGACCGTATTCCATCGGGTCACGGCACGCCATCGCCATGCATTCAACTTGCTGTTCCAGGGTAAATTTTAACGGCGAACCAGGACGCTGGCGATCGCGCAATCGCTCCATCACTGTCTTGGATTGCTCGGTGGTCTCAACCCAGTAGTGTCGCCAGTGCCGCGCCATCTTGATACTTATATCAAGCGTTCGAGCAATTTCGGCATTGTTTTGCCCCAACGCGGCTTTTAGCACAATCCGGGCACGTTGTGCGATTTGCTGCGGCGTACTGGGTCGATTCACTAACTTTTCCAGGGCTTGCTGGTCAGTATCACTCAGGGTGATTGTCAGCGGTTGGCAGCGCATGAGTAGTCAAATTAATCTCGTCATTTATACCCTAACTGAATTTACGCCGCAGTGTACTAGTTCCCCTGCCATTTTGTAAAGTCCCCTGGCTACATCTCCCAGTTCATAGCTGCGGTTCCCTCCAGAGTCCTCTGCCATCATTTGCAGGTAATCAACTACAACTAGCCCCAGTTTTCCCTCTTTAGCCTTAATTTGACGGCATTCTGATGCAATTTGTGAAACGGTGATACCCCTTGAATCATTCATATAAAGCGGCAGTTCGGAAGCAACACCGACGATTTTGGCAATGCTTGTAAATTCCCAGTCTGCTAGGGGTTTATTACCTGAGCGATGTCTGCGGATGCGATCGCTTTTTAGTGGCGTTAACTCTAAATGCTTGTAAGCGTTGGTAATACTAATTAAACTCCACAGCCTGTACTCCAATTGTTTCTTTGTCATCTCCAAGGAGAAGATGACCGCAGGTAGATTGTGGAGTAGTATCATTTGGAGGGCAAGAAAACTGCCAATGAAAGACTTCCCCATTGATGGCCTACCCGCAACTATGGTGAGTGTGCCGCTTTCAAATCCCACCATCAAATTATCGAGTTCATGAAGTCCTGTAGGGTAAATGGGGTTTCCTGAATTTAAATCCTCGTAAGCAGCAACGTTAATCGTGCTGTTGTGTTCAGTGTTTGAAGATAGGGTTTGATTAGATAATTGGAAAACTTTCTGTTCTGATTGGTCAAGGATTTGTGATAACTCAGTTTCTGTCTCGTAACCCAGATGTACAATTTCATTTCCAGCCTTGATTAACTGTCTACGCACGAATTTGTCCATTACCAACTCGGCTAAGGTGTCGATGTTGACAGCTGACACTGTGCGGTCTACCAGAGTTGCTAATTTATTTCTCCCGCCGATACGGACTAGTAAATCGTGGTCAGCCAACCAACTGGTGACTGCAAGCAAGTCTGTGGGTTTACCTTGACTGTGGAGCCGGGAAGCTGCTTGATAGATATCTTTATGGGCGCTAATGTAAAAGGCTTCGGGAACTAGGCGATCGCTCACCCTATCGATTGCTTCTGGATCAAGCATGATACCGCCTAAAATCGCCTCTTCCGCTTCGATGTTTTGGGGTGGCAATTTATCAATCACGTCGCACCTCCAGTATTCTCAGCGAGATTTTGGCTTTGCGACTCGAACCAAGCTCTTTGAGCCTGTCGTTGCCGTTCCTCGATTTCTCGGCGGAATTCGTCTCGAGCATTTTTTGTTTCAGTTTTTTTGGCTTGTACCTGTTTTGAAGCCAGATATTTTTCGTAATAAACCTCCCAGCGATTCCTTCCGGCTTTGTTCTTGTGAGCTAACCAAGCCTCAATGTCATTCACTGGCTGGCTAAGATTTTTGGTTTTTTCCTCACAAAATTAAGTATAATTAGCAAAGCAATGCAAAGTTTTGTATCAGAAAAAACTCAAAGTTATCAGCAGTTATTCGATGAGATGATGAATCGCTTCAATTTGGAAGCGAAGAAAACTGCTGAACAGGCTAAAGTGTCGGAAGTAATGTTATCCCGCTTTCGTCGCGGGAAGGCGGATCTAGGAGCATCAAAACTAATATCGCTACTTTTGGCTATTCCGGTAGAAGCTAGGGTATGGTATTTATCTGAGTTATTTGGTCAGAGGCCAGGAATTAGCCTGCGATCGCTGATTGCTGAAGCACCTCCAGAAGAACAAGCTGAAGTTTTACGACTAATTGCTGATATTTTTGTGAATAACAGCCGTGAGGCTACAGATCCAGTGCAGTTCCTTAAAGCTTTATAGCTCACCGTTCGCAATAGGATTATAGGATTTAACTAAGAGGAATTATCCACCAAGTTGCAAATATCCCAGATATTGGGGCAGATATAGCGTAACTGACACCAGGGGCAAGATAGTACAATTTTACCTAAAACAAAGGTTTGTAGTATGCTAATGACAGGACTGAAACCCTTATTCTTTCGTTATAGTCTTGTCTAACAAGAAGCAAACAAGGCTTGGTTGATTTATCTAAAAGCGATACTCAAAAGCTTATACAGTAATACTTTTAGCCTATCTTGCCCCTAGTGTCAGCTACGCTATATTTACCCCATATTAGTGCAATTACCTTAACCTCTCACGGATAGATTAGGGTTAACTTAATCGTTAACGTTAATTTTCTTAGCCAATGTCTGAAATTTGCGTTGTTCACCAGCTTGTTTACGCTGTTGATAACGTTTTCTAGCTTGGTTTAATACCTCTTGCAATAATTCCTCATTTTCTGAGCAGACGATAAATGCACCTTCTAGGAAAGTATCTCTAGTAATTTTATTTACATTGCAAAACGTATCTAGCTTGGTATCAATGTCCTGTTCTAACCTGATTGTTCGCCTGATGATCTGGGGTAACTCTAACTGCTCTTCTTGATTAGAAGTGCTTACCTTATCGTTTATTACTTCCTCACTATCTAAATCTGGTTTTGGTTTATCAGATAAATGACTAAATTCAGTAATTTGGTCATTTAGTAAGTTATCATGCTGTACTTTTACAAGTGTTGTATCCCGTGCTGGAACACTTGGACGTGTCTTTTTCTTAAGGCGCTCAAAAACATCAGACATTCTTTTGTAACCTCTCGATAATTTGTTGGAAGGGAGTTTCGAGTTGTTCAAAGCCTAGAGAGGACAAACTTACACCTTTATCTATGGCCTTTTTAAATTGTTCAGATTCTAAAATTGAAGGTAAAACGACTATTTCTTCGGCAATTGTTCGCATTGCACTGATACTCGCCTTACTTTGTGCGACTTGGTTATTACCTACCCATTTATCTCTGAATGGCAAGATGCCAAGTACTATCCCTGAAAAAGCATCAATTTCTTGAAGCTCCTCAACTAAACTCAGAGTTCGGATGAGAGAATTTACACCTTTGGATGATGCTTCTACAGGAATGATGATATGGTCAGCTGCCCCCAACGATGTAAGGCAGATTTGCGATCGCTGAGGTGGCGCATCGACAATGCAATATTGGAATAAATCTGATATCTCTTTTAAGCGTTTGCTCAGAACAATAGCTCCCATACCGCTCCCAGACAAAAATTCTTGAGCATTATCTAATCCATCATCAGCAGGAATTAACCATAGGTTTTCTCCGATTTCATAAATACCGTCTTCAGTATTGATCTGTTTTTTGAGAACTTCTAGAAGCGTAGGTTGATTCTGCTGAACTTCGTGTCCCAGGTAAAAAGTTAGGTTCGCTTGGGGATCGGCATCAATCATCAGTACACGCTGTCCTGTTTGAGCAAGCATTCTACCCAACAAGATTGCAACAGTTGTTTTTCCCTGGCCACCGGACAAGGATGCACAAGTAAGAATTAACATTTTACTGACTACCAGCAGCATTGTGTAAATTAGTCAATATCATAATGCATAATGTTGTTTTTAAGTTGTTTAGTCATTATGTAATTTAGTCATTTACAAATGACTAAATTGTAATTAACGCTATTTAGTCATTACTTTAGCTCTCAAAAAGTCCTACTCTTCGAGAAAATAGTTGTAAAAATAGATTTTTGTCCCGTTTAGTTGTTGCTGATTTTAGTCAAGACTGAATTTAGTCATTCAAAAATAACTAAATTTTATAATAATGCAATCTAGTAAACCAGTTTTGTTTTTTGAATAAAATAAAACTTCAAAAATGCTGACGGGGGGCTATATAGGGGCTATATGTACCCCAAAAATGATTCAGGGCTTCGATGAGTATTTGACCCCTATGTAGGGTATGTATGGGTGTTTTCTGGGGTATACTTGACTGTTGGACACTTTATACCCCACTTAGCCCCCAAGGGGGTATGATAAGCTCTTGATGCTGGAGAAAAAAGAGGTAGTCATTTTATTCTTCTCTCCTCTGCTCCCCCATATCTCCTCAACTGATAATTTTTACAAATTGAACCGTATTAAATTTCCCCCAATGTCGAACATTCACACCTTACAAAAAATTTTTCCTGCTGGCTTTGATAACGGTTATGGAAGCCTTAAACTTTTAGTCGATGGCTTTGAAGTAATTCGTGTCCCCAGCTATATTTCCACAGCCGAGATGGAAGATGTACCCGGACGAGTACTTTTTAACGGTACTGCCTACACAGTCGGAGAATCAGCCTTCCGCACAGGTTATCATTTTGACCGCAACACAGATAACAATGAAAATAAAGTCAACAACGCATTATTGACTTTATTTGGTGCGTTGGCACATCTTCCATACCGTAAGGCTTGGCATTTAAAATTAGTTGTCAGCTTACATGATGTTGGTCTAGCTGAAGAATTGCAAAAAGTACTAAATGGAGAATATCAGCCGATACTTGCTGGTAAACAATCAGAGGTGAAAGTAGAAGTGCTGAAAGTAGTACTAGAAGGGATGGGTGCATTATTTGGGCATCAACTACCGAAAAAATTAACCTGATATCGATATCAAAGATATATACAGTGCTTCTTTAAAAGATTGGTATGAAAAATACTTGAAGAAAGTGGTGAATCTCACATTGGATGCAAAGCATCAGGGGGATGAAATCTGGGCGATTGGTGGAGGTTGCCTCTTACCTGGATTTAAGAAGCTATTAGAGAAGAACGGTTTCAAAATTCTGGATAATCCGGTGGAAGCTAATGTCTCTGGGCTTTTAGAGATGGCAAAAACTATCACCAGCAAGAATCCAACTACTACTACATCTCTTAAGTAAAGTTATAACAATGGCAGACAAACTTGACTTAACCCCAGAAAAAGTTCGGATCAAAGATAGCTACCGAGAGCGGATATTTGCCGAATCACAGCAACTAGGCAAGAGT
>NZ_NOLK01000067.1:0-40654 GCF_002245985.1 Nostoc sp. 'Peltigera membranacea cyanobiont' 232 | reverse complement strand
GTATGTATACCGTACCCGCATTTCTCACAAGCTTCAGGCGTTTGATAGAGCAGAGGGGCAGAGGGGCAGAGGGGCAGAGGGGCAGAGGGGAAAGAACTTGGTATTTTTGTTCTCTCCCCTGCTCCCCTGCTCCCCTGCTCCCCTGCACAAGCACGGGCTTTGAGAGGTGTGGTGAGAAATCCGGGCTGAGAAATCCGGGCGTAGACCTGTAAGGGAGATAAGAGGCTTCTTTTTCTTTCAGCTATTTCCTCCTTCCCATATCTGAAGTTGTCTTTCTGCCGCAACTATGCAATTGAGATGCTTAGGTGGATACAGAAAATGATCGTAAGCTAAGGCCATCTGTCTAGCAGCTTCACCCTAGACGGCTAATCTTTTAAGCAGTTCCTCAATTTGGGCCGGAAGATATTGGTATTTCGATGTCAGCAGGGTATTTCTCAAATCTGCCTGACGATGATGACGGTGAGTATAGCCAATAACTGTGATAGATTGCTGTTAACTTTCAGGGTAGCTGCTTTGTCTGTAGGCTGTGTAGATATGGTGGCGCTATATACCAATAAAGTTATCTGTTGCCAGATGTTCGAGTCTGCACCAAAACCATTTCCAGGAATTATTCATCAGCAGAACGTTCAAAGACTACTGAAAGATTATTTGCTGGCATTTGGTAAATCTGTTTCAAGATGAAATGTTCTGCCTTAGCTGCTGCTACTACATCATCTAAGTTCCGCACACCCCATTCTTGATTTTGTCCACGTAAATATTCGTCAAAAGCTGCATTACTCGCTGCTGTATGTTTTCCACCTTGTTTAAAAGGCCCATATAAATAGAGGATTCCTCCTGCTGTTAAGATCCGGCCTGCCCCTGCCATTAGTCCTAGACAAGCTGACCACGGTGAAATGTGAATCATATTAATGTTGACGATCGCGACTATTGGCTCCAGATTCAGCCTCTGAGTCACTGCCTCTTTCTCCACTGCCCAAACTGGTTCTCTAACATCTAGCTCAAGCGGTGCATAAACATTATGGCATCCGTCGTGTTCAGTCCATGCAATAATGCTGGCTCGTAATTCTAAATTTACATCTGTCGGTAGCCACTGACAATCCCTGAACCTAGACGCAAAAAAGACTGCGTGTTCACCAGTACCGCTTGCTATTTCTAAAATAGTTCCACTCTGAGGCAATACTTGCAAAAGTATTTCTAAAATTGGTTCGCGATTGCGCTCAGTTGCTGGGGCGTATTGTCTTGCGTCTTGTGGTGTCACCATTAATGAATTCAGCCTGTTCGCTTATATCCCCCGAATTCTATGAGACTGTTGGTCAATTCACAAGGGGTGGGGCATTTACCAAATAGCTTATACCATTTCTGTATGAACGTGCGCCGAACTATATGAGGAACGAACCGCATTCGCGCAGCGTCTCGTAAGAGTTGGACGCATAGACGCAAAGCGGTGAAGCAGCGCGGTCTTGGGGGTTTCCCCCATGAGTGACTGCTGAACCCGAAGGGTAGGGCACAAAGAAAGAAATAAGAAGCAAAGGAAATTTGGCGCAGCTTCACAAAGAAATGGTATTAGTAAGCTGTCCTGCATTTAATTTGCACGCTCGACGCGGGCAGGATGCCCGCACTACAATGATTTGAATAAATCACAATGTGCAAATTACAAGATTATTAGCTTACAGTATTTGATTAATTCGTAGCGAATTAAATTTGGCAATATCTGACATTGTTAATGTGTCAGCTTGCATTGTTGTACCTAGTACTTGGTATTATTCTTACTCAGCACTGTAAAAGCAGGCATAGGTTTCAATATTTAAGTTGGTTAAGCGGTTACTACATAAGTAGTCGAACTCGCGTTACTTTAAATAATTGATATATGTTGATGTGAACTATCTAACATAGACGATATCAACATTTGTTCAAATACTTTAGAAAGAGCAGTTTGAAAACGCTGACGATGCTTGAGTTTGAAAAAAGGTCTAACTATTTCTGCGTAGGCATAGCCCGCCGCAGGCATCGCACCTTTACCCTCTCTATTATCAATCACTCGAATTGCCCGCAGAGTTCCTAGTTGTATTTCTTTTTTTACCATCAACTCAGAAATTCCGATCGCACCGACACCATCTTCGATCGCTGCTTTTGTCATCTCCCCACTATTGAACACTAAAATTACATCCAGTTCACTGAGATTGATTCCCCAATTTAGTAAAGCTTCTTCAAACCTTTGCTGGGTTCCAGAACCTGGTTCTCGCATCACCCAAACAGTTTTAGTCAATTGGCTTAAGTCGATTTCTCCCCACTCAAACCAAGGGTGTTTTTGACCTACAACAATTTGCAAGCGATCGCTCCCTACTATTTCATACTCTAGAGTACTCTGGAGTGCTGGCTTGATATCTCCTTCCACCAAACCTAAATCAAACTGTCCTGTGGCCGTTCCGAGACAAATATCCTCTGTATTGGCAAGGCTACAGTCAATCTGGATACCGGGATATAGGCTCTTAAACTCACTAATCTTACTTGGTAGCCAGTAGTTACCAATTGTCAGACTCGATCCTAATTTCAATTCACCCCGTTGCAGATTGTTCAATTCTCGCAATCCCCTTTCAGTCAAGGAAACTTGATCGAGAATTTTCTGCGCTTCCACTTGCAGTAATTTCCCCGCTTCAGCAATCTCGATATGGCGACCAATCCGATGGAATAGCTTCACACCGTATTCTTGCTCTAAGTTGTGGATTGCTGCACTGACGGCAGGTTGTGTAATATAAAGCTCCTCGGCTGCGCGAGTAAAGTGTAAGTGCTGCGCCACAGCTAGAAAGATTTTTAGCTGTTCAAGCGTCATTCCTGCCATTTATGGTATCCCTACAACTTGGTGTCAAAATTATAATCACTTTCATTTATCATTTTGACAAACAAAAGCATTTGATTCTATCGGTTAGTTTGACTAAAGTATAAATCAAGGCTTCGGCACGGACTCAAACGGCCAACTAGAAAGCAGGGGACAGGGGGAAATAACCAACGCCCAATTCCCAAGCATGAAAATAAGGACTTCCACAAATGAGCGATTTAGTAACTGCTATTACCACAGGGATTACCGCATTCACTGCCACCAACATCGATGATATTGTCATTCTGACGTTGCTTTTTTCACAAATAAGTAAAACGTTTCGCAGTCGTCACATCCTCGCTGGTCAGTATCTCGGTTTTGCTGCATTGATCGTTGCTAGCCTTCCCGGTTTTTTCGGTGGAATGATTATACCGCAGGACTGGATTAGACTACTTGGTTTAATGCCAATAATCATTGGTGTCAGTGGTTTACTAAAACGTCAAGAGGATTCACCAGAGGAAGCCGAAGAAGAAACCGAGCCGTCTTGTCCCTCTATAGTTAGTAGTTTTCTCTCTCCGCAAACTTGCAACGTAGCGGCGATCGCTTTTGCCAATGGTAGTGATAATATCAGTGTCTACGTACCTCTGTTTGCCAACTCGGAATTAGATAGTCTGCTAGTTATCCTAAGTGTATTCTTCTCGCTAGTGGGTGTATGGTGTTACACCGCTTACAAGTTAACCTACTTGCCTGCGATCGCAAACTTCTTAACTGAAAATGGCAACACTTTTGTGCCTTGTATCTTGATTGGATTGGGTGTGTTTATTGTCACAGAAAATGTTACCTGGACTCTTTTATCTGTAATTTCTAGTTATATATTCTCATTAATTTTAGGTTTCAATACTCATTCATCTAGTCAAGAACAAGAAAAACTAAGTATCTAGAAAGAGGTACATGATGAATTTTCTCGTCAAAATGAATTTAAAACGACAAAATATTTTACCCATCAACAGGAATCAAAACATGAAAGTCTGGAAATCTCTGCTAATTCTCTTAATGATTGTCGCCAATCTAGCCTTTGCTCAACCTTCTTTTGCTGACAGACCAAAATTTAGCAAAAACCCTGACTACATCGAAGTCACGAAAGCACTTAACGAATTGTCTCAAACAAAAGATACCCAAACTCAAGTTGAAGGTTTGACAGCAGAAGAAATTCAAACGAGAACTGAGGAATTAACACTGCAAAAATATGCATTAGAGACGGGAATCAACTGGGGTAAATGCGAAAATCAAACAGGTAAGACCATCGCAGTATACGGCAAAAGACCAAATGATGAAGACAATGAAGATGCCGTATACGACAATGGTCTGTATTTTCTAGCTAATGGTCAGTCTACAAAAAATAACTGGGATTGTGATGGCATTTATCTACCGACTAATGTCAAGGTAGCGGATTTCACTTCTAGTCCTAATGGGAAAGGTGAAAAATTGACAGGGCCTGTGGCTCTAAAGATCCTTGATGGAACTCAGTTGGTTGTTAAGACAAATCCAGATACTGCTGCGATTGAATTGAATGTTCCAAGCGTGAAAGTTCTTAACAGCAATAAGGCTAACTGGTTTATCCCAGAGATATCGCAGGATATCATTGATACACGAGTTCCTAATGCGCCTAGCAATAAGTCTTGAAATAGAACTGCATAGTCTATTTTTGAATGATTGTTTTCAATTTCAACAGGGTAACAGCCAAAATTAGAGAAGAAACCTGACTAGCACTGGTGAAAAATCTCTCTAATTCTTGGCTGTTTTTTATGTCCCTTGTTACTCACAGTTTTTCTATATCATCAATTACGAAGTACGAATTATCCTGTCAGGCTTGTTTTATTTCGATATCTGCATTAAAATTAATTTTGAAAAAATGTACAATCACAATAAGCATATTTCAATAGCGCAACTATTGCGCTCGGTGCGAGTCATCAGGAAAGAGATTTCCTACTACCTTCGCATTTTTTTGATAAGAGCCGCTTTGGGGATAAGGGTGTTATTGATGCAGTTAAAATTGAAATCCACAGAAGAAGATAAAGATAAAAAAAAGCCAGGACGACTCAATCCGTCCCGAATCCGAGATCACTTGGCAAATGAGCGAACCTACCTTGCTTGGATGCGGACAGGGATCGCTCTTTTAGGTTTTGGTGTCGTCATTGTGCGTTTGCGTGCCTTCCAAGTACCTTTGATACCCCGTCCTGGCAACGGCTGGAAGTTAGGTTTAGTCTTCTCGTTGGTGGGTTTAATCACAGTCTGGCTCTCAACAGCCCACTATTTTGCAGTCCGTCGTGATATCGAAGAAGATACTTATGAACCAACAGACCGATGGGTGTTATTGTTCAGTCTTGCTGTGATGATTCTCGGAGCTGGAGTAATCTATTTTGTTTTTACAACTTCTTTAGATCCATCAAGTCCACTTATCCCTGAGTGATGGTAAGTAGGTAGGCATAACTAATCTTATTCAGCACCCTTCATGCCTAGCTACTTATTTTCAAAACCGCACTTTATACAATTGAAATAATTCCCCTGATTTTTGAGTTATTATTTTAGCACCAGCCGCCTTAATGGTTTTTTCCCACTCAGCTACAGGCTCTAAAAACACCTCAGCCCCCAAATAGGTTTCCAGAACAGCCCAATCTTCTGCTAAAGGTTGTTCTGGATTGAGGATGTCAAATACAAAATGTCCACCTGGTTTTAAGACTCGCTTAACTTCTGCCAGTACTGCATTCCAGTATTCGAGTGGAAAATAGCAGCTAAATCCTGTTGCGATCGCTAAGTCAAACTGCTCTGGTGAATAGTTTAACTGATGGGCTGCTCCCAACTCAACACCTTTGAACAGCTTGGAATTCAACTGTGGCCCGCGAGAATTAAGGGTATCGCGTGCCACGTTACTGATTTCTTGCCCATGAAAAAATGCTTGCCAATCCCGCCAAGGATAGATTAAAAAGCTGATACCACAGCCAATATCTATACAGTGCTGGTTTTTTTGAGGTTGAGCAACTTCCCAAAAAGGGGAAGCAATTCTCCCTGCAAAACTACCTCCAATCCACTCACGGAATATCGGCATCGCCTGGACTTCGGTTGGGAGTTCAAAGGTTTCACGTTGATACTCTCGGTTAAAGCGATAGGCTATTTGGGCTAATCTTTCGTCCCAATTGGTTGATTTGGCTGAAGTAAAGAGATTTTGGAACTGCGAATCAGACTTTTTAGACATTAGGTTTTTGCTACTCTTTCTCAGAATTGTAGTCAAATTCGCTTTGTGATGTCTGTTACGTCTGGGCGTAACTATAGGAATCCGGTTTGATTTGGAGAAAAGATCCGTAGGGGAGCCAGTCGTGTGCGCGGGTTTCCCGACTTGGGCGGTAGCGACTGTGCGTAGCGTCACTGGCGTTGTGTTAGCACGGAGAGTACGGCACTAAACCATCGATAATGGTGCGTTACGAACTTCGTTCTCACACAGCCTACAATACCTAATTTTGTTCAAAAATCAAATAGGAGTCTTATATAAAGCAAGTTGGTTTTCTAGGTTATTTACCAGAGTGGGGTTGAATAAATGGCTAAGTTTGAATTAGAATCAAAGAGAGAAGTTTGGCTTTTTAACAAAATAAAGTATTGCGAAGTTATCTGAATATATATTGCGTATCTTCTCGATATATTGAGGATTAGTCTCAGTCAAGAATATTCAGCATTAAAGTATAGGTAGCACAATTAAAGCGACTCAAAAATAAGGAGTCCAAATATTATGGCTATTTCCAAAATCCTTGGTAATATAACCCAGTATATTTCTGAAGCTGCAATGCGGATTTTTGGCCCTAATGATGATGCTTATCCTGCTATTGGGGTACAACCTTTTACAGGTGAGCCTTATGATAAACGTACAGATGATAACTAGTAGGCGCTGATATAGCATTGATAGAGAA
The DNA here is from genome assembly GCF_002245985.1 of Nostoc sp. 'Peltigera membranacea cyanobiont' 232. Taxonomy (NCBI): domain Bacteria; kingdom Bacillati; phylum Cyanobacteriota; class Cyanophyceae; order Nostocales; family Nostocaceae; genus Nostoc; species Nostoc sp. 'Peltigera membranacea cyanobiont' 232. The sequence continues at coordinate 33,880 of NZ_NOLK01000067.1, read as the reverse complement.
TACGGGAGTCGAAATTCATAATTCAGCTTGGGCAGTGAGTAGGAGATTCAATCAACCATATAATTGAAAGCCATTAGATTGTAGATTTAGCTCTGTACTTAAACCCCTTTATTTAAAAGTAGTGGCGTATTGGAATATGCCACTACTTTTAATTTATGATGTATTCTAGCTCGCGACGAATAGACATATTGTAAAATTCAATTATTCACAACTATAGGACTTGTATTTTATTTTTTAAATCCACTCTACATATACTTAGATTTATTCAAAAATCAAATATGATTGCTATAGCCTTCAGCTACTTTAAAAGCCGAAGAATGAGAAATAATTGCTACACCAATATTTTCTGCTTACCCCTATGAATAAACTTGAAGCTTTAGGTAGTCATAAATTAAAAGTTTCATTCATGCGCTGTTCTAAAGCTTCTAATAAACCATCTACATCCTTCCCAACTTGCTCAAAACAAATGGGTGGCGCGGGTTCTGGTGCAAACTGAATTAACTTAATTTCACCCTTACCAATCCCAATCATCACAACTTCCAGTTCAGGTTTATGATTCTCGACAATTCCCAATATTTCCTGAAGCCGATTTTCAACTTTAATATTTAAATTCTCTATCTGCTCTTTCGGACAATAAACAAAATGCGGCGTTGGTTGCAAATCAATACCAACAGTACCCTGACTGTCACCATTTGCTAACCACAATCCCCAAAACAGCGCCGCCAAGTCCTGCTGATTTGCTTTTACAAATCTATCCAACTGGCCACGCCACTTGTTATCACCTGATTCTGGTTGGTTATTGCCAAAAAACATAAATAATTTGTAATTTGTAATTCGTAATTGAGACAGAAATAAGGCGCGAAACTTATCTAAAACCCGATTGTACGGCCAGAGACTAAAATAAATCCGCGATTTATCCAGCAATTGCTCATGGGTTCCCGACTCTACTAATTTCCCATGTTCTATGACATAAATGCAATCGGTATTGCGGATGGTAGAAAATTATAGTTCTATCTACTGTAATCTGTTCGCGCGATCGCCAGATTGCCGCTTCTACTTTAAGTAAGTTGGCACAATCAAACCAAACTGTGTGAAGAAAAGTAAAGAAGGCTCAAACCCTTTTTCCCCTTGCTCCCTGCTCCCAGCCTTATCCAAACGATAATTATTTACGCCGACCTCCTTTATTATCTACCGCCGAGGTAGCTTCATCTCAAACCAAAACGGGCGGATTCTTCAAGACTGCGATCGCCCGCTACAAGTTAATAACAATATAATTTTGACTTTTTTCGGAGATGTCTATAATAAAGGAGCTTTTCCCTCCAGGCTCTTTGAGGTTCCGGGCATTATGCTTAATTGCCCGGATTATGACATCTATCTGTCTATTAACAAATTGTCTATGAGAGTTGAAATGGAATATGGCAATATCTGATATCCTCCAAGAACCACAGCGTCTGGATCGTTTATTTAGTGGACTGCGTGGTGATTTGACGGGAGGACTGACAGCAGCAGTGGTAGCCTTGCCTTTAGCTTTAGCTTTTGCAGTGGCAAGTGGAGTAGAACCAAAAGCTGGGCTTTACACGGCTATTGTAGCAGGAATTGTAGCGGCAATTTTTGGTGGTTCCTCAGTACAGATTACAGGCCCAACAGGTGCAATGGCTGTGATTTTGGTGGGAATTGTCGCCAAGTACGGCATTGAGAAAGTTTGGATTGCTGGGGTAATGGCTGGGATTATTCAGGTTGCCTTGGGGGTTGCCAAACTTGGACAGCTAGTGAAGTTTATTCCCTATCCAGTGACAGCAGGCTTTACCAATGGTATTGCCGTGATTATATTTTGTGGTCAGTTAAATAATTTCTTTGGCTTAAAACTACCGCGTAGCGAACATTTTTTGCCAGAAGTTTGGCAAACTGTAAGTCATGTAGAAGCTCTAAACTGGGCTGCTGTTGGGTTGGCAATGGTGGTGATTGCAACCACGGTTTTATGGCCTAGGATCAATACCACAATACCAGGTTCTTTAATGGGGTTGGTCTTGGCAACAGCGATCGCTTCTTATTTCCATTTGGATGTACCCACAATTGGCAGCATTCCGCAATCTTTACCAATGCCCCAAGGTATTCCCCATTGGAATAATTTTAGGTTAATTCGGGAACTGATTAATCCAGCTTTGGCTTTAGCAGCACTGGGAAGTATTGAATCGTTGCTGTCGGCGGTAGTGGCTGATGGGATGACAGTGAGCGAAAAACACAATAGCGATCGCGAATTAATTGGTCAAGGATTAGCAAATATTATTGTGCCATTTTTTGGTGGCATCCCCGCAACAGGTGCGATCGCTCGGACTGTTGTCAATGTCCGTTCTGGCGCGAAAACCCGACTATCTGGGGTAATTCACGGCGTTGCTTTAGCCATTATTGTTTTAACTTTAGCACCCCTAGCAGCACAGATTCCTTTAGCTGCACTTGCGGGTATTCTAATGGTGGTTAGCGTGCGGATGATTGAGTGGAAAGCCATTGGTTTATTAATGCGTGCTACCTACTCCGACTTTGCTGTGATGATTCTCACCTGGCTAGTAACAATCTTGTTTGACTTAGTTCTGGCTGTGGAGGTGGGATTGATTGCAGCCGGAGCCTTATTCATCAAACAGATGAGCGATTTAAGCCTAGTCAAAATACCTGAAACTGAAGTATTTCCCCCTGGTACTCCTCTGGAATTAGGTAAGGAAATTGCCGTTTATCGGGTAGATGGCCCCGTATTTTTTGGTGCTGCTGAACGGTTTGTTACCTTCGTCCGCCATCAACCAGAAGTAAAGTATTTAATTCTCCGGTTGCGGTTTGTGCCAAATATGGACACAACTGGGTTAGTAGCCTTAGAGGATATTTACCACGACTTGGAACGGCACGATTGCCGCTTAATTCTCACAGGTTTACAACCCGAAGTCAAACAATTACTAGAACGTTCAGGATTGTTAAAAACAATTGGGTTATCAAATTGTTTTGAAACAACAACAGATGCGATTTGCTCTATCTCTCCTCAGATTGAAGGATGTTCTCAACCGATGGCGGCTGATTTGAAAACCAAAGAATTGATGGAATTAAATGACTGAGAAGATTTTGCCATTAGTCAAAAAATCCTCTGCCCACATTTTTGTCAGATTCACGCTGACTGACATCCCGCCCAGAACTTCAGTTTAGGGCTGATAGCTTGCATTCCACTCAAGTGGACTGAATTGATCGTTTATAGGACTTACGCACACTCTACAAATTCTTCTCTTCTCTACGAGAGGCTATACCAACCAGACGCTACCGTTCGCGTAGTGTCTCGTAGAGAAAGCGACTTGGTGGTAAATCCAAGTCATCCATCCATACTCGCCTAAAGGTTGATGTTTATTCTATATTTTATGAGATTATGAAAAGAATATGAGAAGATCGACGGCAAAATAAATGGCTCCCCCAGAAAACAAACCTAGCTTACCAGAGGTTCACCGCAGCATTAGAGTCCCTAACAGCAGCAGCTTTTGGCGCAAGATGATGGCTTATACAGGGCCAGGGTATTTGGTTTCAGTGGGATACATCGATCCTGGGAATTGGGCAACAGACATCGCTGGGGGGTCAAAGTTTGGGTACACACTATTAACAGCGATCTTGTTGTCGAACCTGATGGCAATATTACTCCAATCACTATGTGTCCGTTTGGGAGTTGCTACGGGGCGAGATTTGGCACAGGCTTGTCGGGACTATTTCAGTCCAAGGGTAAGCTTTTGTTTGTGGGTACTGTGTGAGATTGCGATCGCAGCTTGTGACTTAGCAGAACTACTAGGAAGTGCGATCGCCCTACAACTTTTATTTGGTATCCCTTTGATATGGGGTGTTTGCATCACAGCACTGGATGTTCTGGTATTGTTATTCCTGCAACATAAAGGCTTTCGCTATACAGAAGCCCTGGTAATAATGCTGGTAGCAACAGTAGGCATCTGTTTTACAGCAGAAATTATCTTTTCTCGTCCCGATCTGGGGGGTATTTTGTTGGGATATCTACCCAAAAAAGAGATTTTACAAAATCCTGAAATGCTCTATATTGCTATCGGTATTTTAGGGGCAACAGTGATGCCTCACAACTTATATTTACACTCCTCAATTGTGCAAACTCGTGATTGGCAACCTAATACTGAAAAAAGGTGGGAAGCAATTAAGTTTGGCACAATTGATTCAACTTTTGCTTTGTCTTTAGCACTATTTATCAACTCAGCAATTTTAATTGTGTCTGCTGCGACATTTCATTTTTCGGGTAATCAGAATGTAGCAGAAATTCAAGATGCTTATAAATTACTTTCGCCAGTGTTAGGAGTTAGTTTTGCCAGTGCTATTTTTGGTATTGCCTTACTTGCTTCTGGACAAAGTTCAACGCTGACTGCAACTTTAGCAGGACAAATTGTTATGGAAGGCTTTTTGCAATTTCGCTTTCCATCTTGGTTACGCCGTTTAATAACCCGTTTGCTTGCCATCATTCCAGCGATAATTACCATCATTATTTTTGGCGAACATAGTACAAGTAAACTGATAGTTTTTAGTCAAGTTATCCTCAGCTTACAGTTACCATTTGCAGTGATTCCATTGGTGATGTTTACGAGTAATCGCCACTTGATGGGTGAGTTTGTGAATCCCTTGTGGTTAAAATCTTTAGCTTGGTTAGTTGCTATTGTTATCGTAGGTTTAAATGTTTGGTTGCTATTACAAAGTATTTTGGGATAAAACCTCTGAGGGGGCGAACTTTCAAGATTACTATAACCAAGGGGTGCAAAAGCTTGAACAAGGTAGCTTTACAGGTGCGATCGCAGATTTTAACTCTGTTGTGCAACTAAATCCCCAATTTTACGAGGGTTTTTGCCTGCGAGGTTTGGTTAAATCTCAATTAAACAAAGTCCCCAGCAATCGATTGCTGGGGACTTTGTTATATCCTATATACACCCACTAGACATGGCCTCAAGATTTGAGGTCATATAAATTGGTTGACGATCGCAGAACAGGCACAAAGTGTCTATGCAGACGTAAAACGAATTCGCACTCACCCATTAGTCCCACCAGAAATTCTGATTTATGGCTATCTCTACGATGTCAAAACTGGGAAATTGATTGAAATTCCAGAAGCTACACAAGTTGGTCAGGCTAGCTAGGATTATCAAATTTTTACACAGCATTTGCATCTACCCAGAGTATGAATGATACCATGTTCGAGGAACTAATGGCGATCGCAGCCACTGCCAACACGATCAATCGCCTCGCCAACGGCTATCAACGGTGGATGAGAGATTAAAGACGTAGGAGTGTAGCCTTGTCCATCCCTGCTTCAGATCGGGTTCAGCAGAATTATTGACTATGCCAAAGATTCAGATTAACGGGATTGATTTGTTTTACGATATTAAGGGAACAGGTGAGCCTTTGCTCTTAATAGCTGGCTTCCTTTGCGATCGTACCTATTGGTCACTGCTCATGCCATCACTGGTTTCACAATATCAAGTGATTCGCTTAGACAACCGAGGTATGGGGCGAAGTTCTGCTCCCGAAACTCCCTATAGTCTGAAACAGATGGCTAATGATGTTGCAGCATTGCTCGACCATCTTGCGATCGATAAGGTGCATCTAGCAGGTCATTCAATGGGTGGTCAGATAGCGCAAGAATTAGTGTTAGCACATCCTGAAAAGGTACAAAGTCTGATGCTACTTTCATCCTTGGCAAAGGGCGATCGATTATTTAACAGCATCATCGAGACTTGGGGCGATCTCTGCGGTCATGTAGACTTGAAACTTTATGAAAAAGTCATATTACCCTGGATATTTACAGATACCTTCTACTCGATTCCTGGGATGATTGAAGGTCTAATCGAATTTGCAATCAGATATCCTTTCCCACCAGCGACTCATTCACTCCATCATCACAGTCGAGCTATGCTTGACTTTGACACAACAGACCGCCTTCAACAAATTCATTGTCCTACCCTAGTTCTAGTTGGGAAACAAGACATTCTTACCCCGCTAAAGTTTTCTCAGCAACTTGTCCAAGGCATTCCCAACGCTGAACTTGTAGTCCTCGACAGTGGTGGTCATGGCTTCTTAGTTGAATCACCGGATACTGTGATTTCAGCCATGCTTAACTTCCTGCGGAAATTTAAGCCAAGTTACACTATATAGAAATCATATTTGATTTTTGAACAAAATTAGATATTGTCGGGTGTGTTAGAACGCAGTTCGTAACGCACCATCATCAAGGGCTTGGTGCCGTACTCTCCGTGCTAACACAACGCCAGTGACGCTACGCACAGTCGCTAGCGCTCAAGTCGGGAAACCCGCCCACACGACTGGCTCCCCTACGTATCTTTTCTCCAAATCAAATACTAGTCCTAATTTATTTATCCTGTTCTAAGTAAGAAAATAGCCTCTGCCAATCGATAGAGTTCACACTATTGTCTCCCTGTTTTACCTCAAAAGTAACATTAGAAGCTGTCGCTATTTTTAGCGCTTGCACGCAAAGTTCTGCCACATCTTCACGGCTGATTTTGCCCTTAATATTATCACCTTGCTCGAATATTAATTCCTTACTTCCTAATTCTTCAGTTAAAGCACAAGGTCTGATAATCGTATAAGGAATTCCACTTTCTCTTAAACTATCTTCTCCCTTCAACTTCCAAGTTAAAATTCCTCCCAATTGGTCATTTAATTTCACTGCTGGCGGTTCTTCATCTAAATTAATACCAGGGCGACCGGGACGAGTCACGCCTGCTGAACTGACTAAAATAAATTGTGGTAAAGTTGTCCCGCCGTAAGCTTTAATTGATTCCACCTGCAAAGTAAAACCACCGGGGGAAAATTTGGGATTCAAAGCCCCATCATATTCAAATTTGCTCAACATCAGTTGGAACGAACAAATTCTACTCTGCTCAATTGGCGGCGCATCTTTGACAACTTTTGCCCGAAAGACGGGAATTAAATCTGCAAAGGGAATGTGAACATCTATCCAGGTATTAGCTACAGTATCAAAAGAATAGCTATAGCCTATGCCATCCCATTTTGTATCTGTCCGTAAGAAGATTTTATAACGCTGACCGTCACCTTTGACACGCAATTTCACACCTTTGTTAGCAGATAAATTGAAGGGTGGGTCAAAATTCTTAGTTCTGACAGAAGCAAATCCGCCAGAGTTAGCGGTGGAAACATTACCAGCAAATAAAGCTGTATTTTCTACTAATTGGATATTACTAGCACTCACACCACCCATGACAACATCATCCAGCGCCCCCCAGTTATCTTTTAATTCTGCTGATGGCTTTGTGAAATCAAATATTAGTTTTTCGTTTGCTTGGGGTAAATATTTTGCGGCCGCTTGGACTAAGTTTTTAACACCTTGATATTCTACATTTTCTGGGGTGTCACCAACAATCTCCGGCTGGTAAAATTTAACACCTTGATAATATTTGGCTCTATCTGCTGTGTCTCCCTCAACTGGTTGTACGCGCACTGCTGTACAACAAACTACAGCTTGGATATCAGCCATTACTAAAGAAGTTAAGGTTTCTGGTTGTGTGATATCCGCAACAACCAAGTCTATGTCATTACCAAGAATTGACCGCGCTTTGTCAATGTCTCGAACTAAGGCGCGAACTTTATAACCCTGTTGGAGCGATCGCTGCACGACTCGTTTACCTACACCACCTGTTGCACCCGCTACTAGTATTACACCCACGTTTCTCCCTCCATTGGGTCTATCTTGATTATCCTTAGGACGACCTTGGATTAACTGCTGTACCCAGTTAAGGAAAGGAATTACCTCAAAGTAAGTCAGGGTTTCAATAAACCTGGCTAAATCCCATTGAGAACGATTTTTGTCAGTCATATTTGCGTCCTCATAACTTTCTTAAGTCTAGCCCAATGTCTGTTTCTCCAAATCCTCCGGTACTCAGAACTTTGCTTGATTAAAGGACAATGGAAAAGAGATAGTTGTAAGCTATTCCCTCCAATGATGGAGGCTAGCTACAATTAAGCCAAATAGTTTGGTATTCCATGTAATGCCGATAGCGAGTATTTGAGCGTCATAGCCCGTCGGAAATATCGCTCAATCACGTAGGATACTTAATTAGGTGTTCCCAATCAAACGGTAATTTACTTATGAGCCAATTTGAAGACATTCAAGCTGAGTACGAAAAGTTTCCTGAAAAATTTGAGAGTGTAATCATTAGCACCGTTAGCGCTCAGGCAATACCCAATGCTAGTTATGCTCCTTTAGTAATGGATGATTCCAAGAATATCTATATTTATGTTAGTGGTCTTTCAACTCATACCAAAAATCTCTATGCTAATCCTCATGTTAGTGTCTTGTTTATCGAAGATGAAGCCAAGAGTAATCTAATTTTTGCCCGTCGTCGTTTGAGTTTTGATTGTACCGCAACTTTGATAGAACGTGAAACTGACAAGTGGAATCAAATAGTTGAGCAATTTCAAGGGCGGTTTGGTCAAATTATCGAGGTTTTGCGTGGCTTGTCTGACTTCCGGATTTTCCAGCTAACTCCTAATGAAGGTCGTTTTGTAGTTGGTTTTGGAGGAGCATATCATATCAGTGGTCATAACCTCCAGCAACTTGTTCAAATCGCAGGAGATGCTGACAAAAAGCAGGGATAAATTATGAATTATGTCTGTAATTTTGGTAAGCGTTCAGGGGGTGTAAAGAACACAAAAACAACCCCCAAAATTAAGCAATAAATAGTTATATTCTGTGTGGTACGTAATTGGTATTCGGTTGAGTTTTTCGGATAGAAAGCTATTGAAAAACCTGCCAATCTTTTGAAGAGACTAGCAGGCATGGCTTATCATCAATCGGAGCGGCGGGATTCGAACCCACGACCTCCACTACCCCAAAGTGGCGCGCTACCAAGCTGCGCTACGCCCCGGTCAGAATTACTATCATATAGCAAAGCTCTAGGATAATCAAGAGGCAAATTTAAAAAACTTTAAGCATTCCAGTCGCTTGTAGTAAATCTGGAACAGCAGAAGCATCCCATTTACCCTCTACACATCGCCCTGTATTCAAGATGAAGCGCAGACTGTAATCATGAGGATAGCCTTCCACTTCCATCCATAACAAATCGCTTTCGGCTTCACAAGCAATTTTTTCCTCTTCCATTAATTCAGTTGCAAGTTGCTTCATAGTGTCTGCTAACTGTGCTAGTAGACGGCAAAAATCATTCAACTCGGCTTCAGTTAACTCAATCGCCCAATTATCTGTACCGACTAAACCTTTAAATTCAGGTGGATCGGGATTCCAGCCAATACGCCAGCCAGATCCGGTTTTGATAACGCGTTCCATAATTAGTTAGGAGTTTACAACTCACAATTCCTAACTTTCCCACTATCTCAGTAGTTCAGCACCTCCTCGTTGGGGTGACTGTGGAGTAGTTGATTTACTAGGAGTGGCTGTGGTGTCAGGAGTGGGGGATAGGGTATTTTGGGAAGTGGTGGGGTTAAATATATTTACTAAGACTTGCACTAGGGCATCTCGCTGACTGCGAGTAAGACGTGCGATCGCAGCTTTATCGCCATCAATAGGATTTTCCCGTAGCGAATCATTGCCCGGATAGGTAGTATCATACATAATTTCATTCGCGCCCAGGTAATCAGCTAAAGTCAGCTTCCAATCCAAGCGATAAATTGGGGCACGCCCTTTGGTATAAACGTGATATCTAATCAGACGATTTACTAGGGTGTTGGTTTCGGCAACTTTCCCATTTTCTTTGCTGATATACTTGTTTTCCCGTGGTAAATCTGGCAATTGCTGATAAACTAGCTGCCAAACATCGCCAGGAGTGATTCTTTGAGCATAAGCAGGTTGGATACTAAATAAATTTCGATGTAGTGATTTACCCATCCCTGAACCCAAAACAGTTACACTCACTACCATTAAGGCAAGTAGTATTGGTGTTGGCGGTAGCGGAGCGTTTAGCCCGTGCTGAGTCACGAGTTTTGAGAGGATTGATCTAGGTAGAATTTTTTTCTTGCTCATAGAACGATATCTCGAAATGAGAGTGCTATCACACTGTATTTTTACTCGGCATGGGCTAAACGCCCCGCTAACGCTAACAGCACTCTCACCCCATTACTGTTTTTATAGTTCGCCAATAATCTCTGGTTGAGTCAATTCATCAGACATTTCGATAATTGCTCTTAGAACTGGCTTCATCATCGCATCTTCGTTATTTTCAAAATCTTCATAACGCCGACGTTTAGCACGATTTGCCACCTGAACCGTAATGCGGTAACGATTTGAGGCTGCACTAATCAGATCCTCAGCCCGATGCATAATCTGAGACTGAGTTGTCTCGAACTTAGAACGCTTTAGCATAATTCAGTGGTTCTTGGGGTCATTCACCAGTGTAGCAGTACTGAGAAATCTGCTGCTGTGTATTTAATCGCCAGCAACCTCTCTGTTGATAGAGGCTAAAAGCCTTCTAATCAATTTATAAGTTACTTATATACTTTTGACTAAAGTCACATATCCTTATGGCTGACCTTGTGGAAACTGCTATCAACGCGGGAAACTTTAATACCCTGGTGAAGGCTGCTACAGCTGCAAATCTTATAGAAATTCTCAAGAGTCCTGGTTCTTTCACACTATTTGCACCAACTGACGAAGCCTTTGCCAATCTGCCAGAAGGAACTTTAGATTCGCTACTAAAAGATATCCCTAAGCTCCAGAAAATTGTGGCGTATCATATCGTTAGTGGTGATGTTCGGTCTGATGATTTGCTAGAGATTAATGAGGCAGAGACGCTTGAGGGGTCAATTGTAGCGATTGAATCTGCCGACGGCAAAATTAAAGTAAATAGCGCCAATATCCTCAAAACAGACATTCTGACAGACAATGGCGCGATCCATATTATTGATGCAGTGTTGATGCCTGCAATGGTAGCAGGGAGGTAAGGACAGGGGAGTAAGTGAGAAGTTGCAGTAAGTCTTTCCCCTTTTTATTTCCATCCTTTCTGCCTCTTCTTTAGTACTGTGAGCATTTCATGTCTTTAGACCAACGGTAGATTTTCTGGGAGACATTAGCCCCAAAAGACACAAGCACTTAACTTTATCTACACAAAACTTAATATTTACTGATTTTAGCCAAATATCCTCTCAGGCATTGCTTTGGGAGGGTTCATGCTATTGTTTTAAAAATTTAATCAATGGAAGATGCTTGATTATTATTAACAAAACCTATGAATAGCCTCTACCCTTTGGTAGATTTAACATTGACAATAAATTGTTTTATACAATACGTAGATTATACGGATAATGCCCCAGGTAGTTTTAGTTAACCCACAAATTCCTCCTAATACAGGTAATATTGCCCGTACTTGTGCAGCTACAGGTACGGAGTTGCATTTGGTAGGGCCATTGGGGTTTGAAATTAGCGATCGCTACCTCAAAAGAGCCGGTTTGGATTACTGGCCTTATGTCAAACTGCACTATCACAAATCCCTAGAAGCCTTTAAAACCGTACATCAAGAGCGGGGAGGCAGATGGTTAGGTTATACCGTTGGTGGAAATTTTAATTATGTCAACTTTCAATTTCAAGCCGATGATTGGCTACTGTTTGGTAGTGAAACTACGGGCTTACCACCAACAATTTTGTCAGATTGCGATGCTACTCTGTATATTCCCATGAGTCAACCAGGGGTTCGCAGCTTAAATCTATCAGTAAGTGTAGCAATTGGCTTATTTGAAACCCGTCGTCAGTTAGGCTATTTGCAATAGTTTTTACCTTCACTAATATTGGTACATTTACTTACAACATCTAAATATCTCTATATAAAACGAGGGAATTGTGGCAGCAAAAGCTTTATTGATTCCAGGAAAATATGTAAAACAATATACCGAAAAAGAGGTTTATTCGGAAATTGTAGTGGAAGATACTTACAAAGGGAGCAAGGTTATTATAAGAAATTTATATATAAAACTTGAGATAATGCCAAATTTGAATGATAGATTTTGATGAATTTGAAGCATCCTCAATGAGGATTAAAAGAGCTACAATCCAGTGATATACTGTGTTTTAGCTATCTCGGTTTGATGAATGCCAGAAAGCAGCCGAAAAGTAGCTGATAGTTAATACGGTTGTTTTTTAGGGAATAATCAACGTAAAGTCTCGTGTTGAAGAAGACTGATTGGGTAGAAATATCTTGAAGATATCTACAGCAGGGGGCATCATTTTTCCAGAAGTCGCAGCAATTTCATTCTCGGCAGCGACTATGGACTTGACAAATAATTTGTCTAGTCCCCGCGATTGACGCAAGACAAACGCGGATAATGGTAAAGAGTAAAACGTCCTAAGTGGTGTTAGGAGTGGTTCGGACAAGTGTAAACACAGCAAACTTTAAGTTTTGCTAATACATGTAAACTTGTCTAAATCAGAGAAGCAGGTTAATCTTGCGTAAGCATCTCTGGTGAATGCGATCTCGATCTATCGTTCGTTGCGATCTAAATCATTGACTAGGATGCAACTGAAAAATCGAGGTCAATTAAGCGCTAGTGATCATAGGAGGTCGTCTTTGAAACGAGCATTAAAAAAGAGAGTAAAAGCTGTGTTGAACAATAACCCCAGCAGCGATGATGCCCCGGTAGAAGTGCTAAATGTGATGAATCCAAAAGTTAACCGCCGGGTGCGGACAAAAGCTGCCATGATTGGCTTGGCAATCTCTATGGGAGCAACCAGCCTTTTGGTGACTCGACAAAGCGATCAAGCCCAAGCAGCGGTGCCAGTAGGCAGCCAAAAGGCAACCTCAGCTATTCCTGCTGTTCCTGACACTGAGGTGAAATTTGCCTCCACAAAGCTGGAATCCCATGCAGTCTCATCAGCGAGCGTGCCGGAAAATCCCGTTATTGTGGAACCAACGGCAGTCTCACAAGTGCCTGGGCTTGAAGCTAAATGGCAAGTCGCTACAAATAAAATGTCTTTGCAACTTCCTGCATCAGAAACATTACCCCCAGCAACAGCCAGTTATAAAAATTCCACCAACCTGAAGCCTCAAGTGGCACAGGGATTGAACAACACATTAGCCGAGACTAGTTTCCCGACAGTCAATAATCTGTCTGACTCTAGTGCGAATGGTGTTGGTAGTACAAATATATCACTGAATGGCCAGCCACAAATAGTGGCAACATCTGGTGCAGTCAACAGTGAAATAAATGCACAACTTAAAGCGCAACAAGAGTTTGCACTGAATCGCTTACAAGAAAAATCTAATCGGTTAAGAAACAGTCTGGCACAGTTGCAGTCAGGGGAAATTGCAAACTCATCACCAGCTGATACTGCTTTGGCGCAACCGACGACTGTAGTTGAAAAAACTGTATTAGCCCAGTCGGACACTTCTGGCGATGCAAGCAAAGCGAACTTGATATCGAAGTTAAAACAGAAGACACAAACTAGTGCAATTGTACCAGTAGCAGCTACACCAACAGTCATTGCGTCCTCGGCTCGAACATCTTACGAAGTTAAGCCTGGAGATACACTAGCAGCGATCGCCAGCAAATACAATACTTCAGTATCAGAAATAGTTAAGGCAAATAACCTCAATAACCCCAATGAACTGCGAATTAGTCAACAACTAATTATTCCTGCTGTTCAAGTTGAGGCAACTGTAGCAAGTAAACCCACAGTAGCGAGTAAACCTACTTTTGTAGAGTCCAAGAAAACTCCCAAGGTAGCCACCTCCCCTGTAAACATTGGTAATGCTAACTCCTATTTACCATCGACTTCACAATTACCATCTATTGCCGACAACAGCAGCGTTGCCGTGCCTACATCGGTAATTGCGAATAATCCGGTTCAGGCAAATAGTGCCACAGACTTAGAAGTAGCCCCTACCACTACTAGGTCTTATGGTGTTGGTGGTGAAGATCCAGTGCCAACAGCTTTTGCCCAAATGCAACAGCCTAAAACAGCAGCAAATAGGGTAGCAAGGGGAAATAATAGCGATCGTTTGCAGGGCTTGCAAGCGGAAATTCAGAGATTACAGCAGAAATATCGCGCCCAACAGTCTGGTAACTTAGTTGTACCAGCAGCTAGCGAAACTAAGAATGCTGCAATGCTCACTCCTATTTCTACCCCCAATAATTTCACAGTACCCAATTTTGCAGTTCGACCGAATAGCGTAGCAATACCAATTCCAGTTCCTACACCAATTAGGTCTAACTATAGCGTTCAACCAGTTAAGCCCCAATTCAGTGCTGCTGTCCGTTCCACCGAACCAGTAAACCCAGAGTTCTTGCCTAATCTCGGTTCTGCTAGTAAGTGGACTCCCTCTGGCACTCAATCTGCCACAAGAGTTGCAACGCCTTCTGGAAGAGCAAATGCCTCTGAGTCATTAGGAATGATGCGGGGAAGGACAGTTTCTCCACAGGTAATGCCACCTTTGGCAGCAGTGGATCAATATTTGCCAAGACCCATTGACGAACTGACACCTCCTCCATCTACTTCCACCTTAGCTTACATTTGGCCAGCAAAAGGTACCCTAACTTCTGGCTTTGGTATGCGCTGGGGAAGACCGCACAAGGGAATTGATGTTGCTAACTCTACTGGTACGCCAGTAGTTGCTTCAGCTGAGGGGACTATTGAAAAAGCTGGCTGGAACAACGGTGGCTACGGCAACCTTGTTGAAATCCGCCATCCTGATGGCAGCACGACTCGCTATGCTCATAACAGTAAAATTCTGGTGCAACCTGGTCAACAGGTGCATCAAGGAGAAACAATTGCTTTAATGGGCACTACTGGTCATAGCACTGGGCCACACAGCCACTTTGAAATCCATCCAGCAGGTAAGGGTGCTGTTAACCCAATAGCCTTCTTACCATCCAATCGCGTGTAATTTTTGACTGTCTGTAACTAATCGTTGCCTTGTTAGTTGAGGGAGATTATACAGTGCTGAGTACTTTCTACTTTATTCAGCACTCAAGACTCAGAACTGAGTCCGGTAAACTCCCTCTTTTGCTTTCTATGACCTCAACAGAGATGAAAGCTGTAAGAAAATTGCAACAGGGGCTATTCTTAAGCAAATTTATATGCTATACTAGACAATAGTTTTATGAAATATGGCTCAGTAGCTCAGTTGGTTAGAGCACGGGACTCATAAGCCTGGGGTCGTTGGTTCAACTCCGACCTGAGCCACTTTAAGAATAACGATAATATAAGCAGGTGTACATTCACAAATTAGATGTAGCCGTTCACAAATTAATGTCGTTTTTCACACATTAATGTCGCTCTTTCACTAATTGGTGTCGTAGCTCATTGGAGAAAACCGTTCACAAACTAATGTCGTAATACTTAGATATTTATCGAGCGTGTACAGTGACTGGTCAACATCAGACATCCCTAATAGAAAACCATAAGCTTAAGTTTAACTCAAGCTCTAAAAACTTTTACTCTACCTTGCTTAAACAGAGAAATTTTGTTCTTTATAGTTAAGCAGGACGGAGTTGAACCCTTTCAACCCATACCCAATATTTCCTAATCTTTATATTTTCACTAGCCTTGTACTGGAAGAATTTACATAACTTTTCCTTTCTTGATCATGATTAAGTATTAAATTTTAATCCATTTTTGCAGGAATAGTCATTGTAACCTAACGTGAGTTCGACGGATTTTATAGGCTTAAAGCCTTGTAAATCAAGGATTATTCAAACTAAGGCTGATAGCAAATCTCAATCATTAGTTGAGAATAAGGTCAATAATTGACAGACTCAAGAGTTACTGATTTTATTCTCAATAAGCTCAAAAATTTTTAGAATCTGTTAGTTACCAGATAATATGCTGGTCAAGGGTTTCAGGCTTTAAAGTTCATCGAACTCACGTTAACCTACCGTTCCCGGTACACACGAGGTTTATGGCAAGCCTTTCAACCCGCTCAACACGGGAAGGGTCATTGCAACGTGGTTTAATTTTGGCACTTGTACCTGACCTAGGTTAACTTTCAACCCGCTCAACACGGGAAGGGTCATTGCAACTTGCACCACGAGTAAGGATAGCGATCGCCCAATCGGCTTTCAACCCGCTCAACACGGGAAGGGTCATTGCAACTTCGTACTCCTGCGCGGTTTCGTACTTACGCTGACTTTCAACCCGCTCAACACGGGAAGGGTCATTGCAACTGGTTACGTCTTTGGGTACTCTTGCGGGTGCTGTCTTTCAACCCGCTCAACACGGGAAGGGTCATTGCAACTTCAGACGAACAACAATTTCGCGAGTCTCATTGACCTTTCAACCCGCTCAACACGGGAAGGGTCATTGCAACCCTTCCTCTATAGAATCCTTGTTTTGTGAAGGATTCCAGAGTTGATAGCGCGGATGTATATTCCATGCTTCTTCAACTACCGTTTGAATGGGCAATTTGTGTGCCATTAAACGCTAAAACCCTTTCACCGCAAGCAAGCGCGAATCGACTGAAAATTTTTAATCTCTTCTAATGCCTGAAAACAAGGATTGGTATGGGTTCCCCCTTGGTCGGAGGTGATTTAGTAGCCACTACAGCAGTATATCCGCGCCCTTATTGCTGGGAGCGCACCTTATTCCTGTCCGGAGACAGCAGCATCAGGGTGAGCAGCTACTAGGGTCAGAAAGCAAGACTATCTTCCAATAGTCAAACTACCCCATATTTTTCACAGTTCAGCGGTTACAAAGAACATGAACTGCGGCGCTATTACTTATTTTATTGTCAAGGTTCAGTATATTTGCTCAATCTGAAGATTAAGATTTATTTTGACGAAAATGGTAAGCAGCGATCGCTAAATCTCGCGCTTTTTCTTGAGGACTATCTCGAATAGGTTGTGGGCCTTGTTCTATAGAAATGTTTGCCTTAGCGGCTTGGCTCTTAATACACCCAATCAGTCTGTTGTAGCTCCAACGATGAATACTCTGGCGGTACTGTTTAGCATACTGTTGCTGACCTTCTTTGTAATTAGGACATCTTTTCACTGCCCTAGCTTCTATTTCACTTTGGATGCTCTCGCGTACATTTTTCATTGTGGGTAGAACAATGCTGCCAGCTTGGTAACTTTTAGCTAACGTGATAATTGCTTGTGCTAGTAAGTTATCAATGTGCTTTCCTAACTCCAATTCTGACAACTTAATTTGTGTGTTGCTTTTTTGAGCTTTGTGGCGTTCATGAGAATTACGTTGCTGCTGCTGTCGCTGGCGGTTCAGTAGGTTGTAATTATCACCAAGTAGCTGTTTAACACTACGATACGCAAGAACTTTATTTGTGGGACAGTCAACAATAGCTATTGTTGCAGGCTTTTCTAGACCCAAACTCACACCAATGAGAATTGATGTTTTACCCTGATACAAGTTTTGATTAGGACGTGGGTAGGCGGTGTCGATTTTAGTGAGTGTTGAGTTAAGGCGTTTAACATAAATTTGCTGATTTTTATTTAAGTTTTCTTTTTTTTCCATGTCCGCCAGTTTTTCAGTAATTTCGTCTACTTTTTCTCGCCTAAACTCCTGAGTCCCTTCAATCGTCCACAAGCGAGTATCAACGCTGCAATAAAGAGTTAAACGATGAATCTTCCAGGGAAGGTCATTGCCTTTATTGTCTTGCCATGCTAAACGTCCTGAACGTAAAGTAAACAGAGAAGATGAATACTGTTTTTTGTTGTTGCGCTTAATGCTCTGATCTTCTAAAAATCTTTGAAACCAATAAATTTGTTTCTTATCACAGTAAATTTCAAAGATATGATTATTGAATTCTTCACCTGAGAAGCTAACACAAATACGACCTTTTTCATTTTTTGACCAAATAAGGTCTTCGTTGCTTGTAAATTGAACTGGAAATGGTATCGAACTAGAATTTTGTAAAAGATGTTTCTGCCAAATTTTAAATTGATTTTCGCTTTCAGGAACATTGGTAGTTGCGACTAAAAGGCTTTGTAGCCACTCTTGTCCTGTTAAATCACGACCACTAGGTATCCTCGATTTCAGTTGTTCTTTAAGACGTTCAATCTCTTTCAATTTCTTACTACGACGTAGAGCATACCGATTAGGGTCTTCCTCTTCTTCGCTAACCTGACAATTATTCTTCAATAAGTAAGCGATAGCACACCGATTAAGAGAAACCTTTGCTTGATCGTAAGCCTTAAATAAAATGTCAAACAGGGTGTAATTATTGTTTTTACTTTTGCTTTTTTTACGCTTATTTACATTTTTATTTGTAATATCTTGCTTATGATTTTCTTCAACCTTAGCAATATAGTGTGCTAAAACTTTAATAGCTTTAGCGCGAATAATATTTAAACTAAAGTTACTTTCTTGTTCCAGTTCTATATCACTTTTGAGCATATTGAGCCAATGCTCTTTTTTATCGATTTTTTGTTGTCGTTCTTTCTGTAATGCCAACCAAGACTTGTAAATATATTCGACTACTTCAATAGCTGATTTGTAAAAACGCTTAGGTTGGTTAACAAAGCATTCTTGAGTACTGAGTGAGTCACACAGTGGTTTGATTACTCCATCTGGTAGTTTGCCCTTTTTCAACCACTGTTCCATATCAGGATGTATTCTTACCTGTTTAAGTAGTTCATTAATCAAAGGTGTATTCTTCTCCGCCATCAATTGCCACAGATGGCGGCGGGTATCTTCGCTCGCTACTAATCGACATTGAATTGTGATCACGCTCATAAGCTGTTGCGTATTTAATTTGTATATGCGATGCGCTCATGTTGCCCGCACTACAATAATTTTACGTTTTCGTACTATACAATTTAGATGCACATCAGCTTAGTCATAGCGGTTTCTGTTTTCTAAACTTCATTAAATACACTAGTATTCTCAAAATAACACTTATAGTGTGCAAAACTAAATTTATTATGTGTAGATTTATGATTGATAGTACCTCACTATTAGGCTGTGAGGGAAAAAAACATCAGCATTGAATATCGTTTTGGAAAAGCGATAAGACGAAGAAGGCGAGAGCTAGATTATTCTCAAGAAGAACTGGCTGAAAAAGCTGGACTTCATCGTAATTACATCTCAAGTATTGAGACGGGAACCCGTAATCCTTCTCTCAAAAATATTGAAAAGCTTGCAAAAGCACTGAACATATCGATTTCTGCTCTTTTTACCAACTACAGTATTGAGGCAGAGCATAAATCAGAAAAAGATACTGAGTGTTAGTTTGTAGCGTTTTAGTACACACTGACACAAATTTGTCCTTCCAGTACTACAAAAAATAAGAAAGAGACGTGACTAACCTCACGTCTCCAGGTGAGCGGAGAAAAATCATTAAGCAGCTACATCCGCGACCAGTAGGCCGTTGACAGCAATGATCAAAAGTTGCGCTGAAGCAGATGTGTCACAGCAATGTCTTTTATCGCTATTGCAGGGTTGTGTTACCCATTTACCCTCAAGATTCTGATAAAAAGTTCCAAGCAGATGGGAACCATTCCAAACTCGATACAGTTCTCCAAAATCATCTGGCACTGAGTCGATTTCAATTTCTGGTGCTACTGCGTCATCTAATTCGTCAAACTCAGATTCTACGGAGGCTTTGTTGTCAAACTCTTCTTGTGTAATCATTTAAGTAACCTCATTGATGGGGTTTTACCAAAGGCGATCGCAGTCTCTTCCCGGAGGGCGATCGCCTTTGTATTGTTATTACACTATAACTACTTGTTATTACTAAAGCAACGACGTTACTACAAAATTTTCAAAATTCGCCACAATTAAGGTAAATAGAGTTATTACAGATTGAAAGTTTTCAGCAGAAAGTAGTATGGCAAAGCGGCAGACAACAAAATTGAGCAATCAGATTATTGTCAGAATGGATGATGAGACAAAGGAAGCTTTTATGAATAAAGCTAAGGCTGAAGGCAAGACAGCCTCAGAATTGATCATGGGATGGATTCGTTCTTACATGGCTGAAGAACTCCAAGGAACTCCAGACTTAGCCAAAATGCAAGCGGACTTGGAGAATCTAAAACAACAAGTTGCTGCACTCCAAAATGAATACTTGGGAAAATTAGCAGCCTGAGAGAAGAGAACGATTCTCTCAGGCTATGGATAGATCAAATTATCAGTTCTGCCCCTAAGAACCCAAAAAACCCGTCAGATGCCTGACGGGTTTAGTTTTGTTAAGGAGTTTAACTATGGGAAGATATTCAGTTACTACGAGTAATAAGTAGGTAGTAACTATGATTAAGACTGCGATCGCACTCAAATCCGTTAACCCACAAGACTTTCCCTTACTTCGTTGGATGTGACTTAATGCTTTACCTCATTACTATCTAACAAGTTTATCTACCTCAACTTTATTCTTGTTCAAATCCCTGATTACTAAATTTGAGAACCCGACAATTCTCGCTGACTGTGCGAATCACGTTCTCTGGAACTCCTTCAGGGACAGTGACCTGAAGTTCTAAGGTAATTTCTACTTCAGCATCTACTAAACTACTGAGGTGTTGAATAACCTCGTCTGCTATCTGTCCTATGTCACGTCTTAGCCGCAATGCGTCCAATTTGACTGAACCATAGAAACGTTTTGGTGGAACTATGACAGTTACTTGGCTATCAGAGGAGCCATCTGCTGTTACTACAGTGTCAATAGTTTTTTCTTTTTCAGTCTTGTAGCTTCCTGTTTTTTCTTTAACTACTAGTGGAGTTACAGGTTTAGCAGCAGCATCTGCCTCAAACTGGTGTTGTGCTACTTCTGGCTTAACTATCAGATTTTGACTGCTAAGGGTTACGGTAATGTGTTCAGCTGCTTTCAAACCAAGATAACGTCCTTTGGATTCATCCCAGCCTGTGGCATAAGCAAAGTTTTCATTCCACAGTAACGCTGCAACTCCTTCTGCGATCGCTTGTAATAGCACTTGTTGATTTTTGATGCGTGGCAGGTAAAGGTAGTACGCTAAGTATTCCCACAACTTTTTAAGGTCGAGGTGGTTTACATCGCGCCAGAGATAAGGGTCGAGAGCTTCCAAGCGCAGGCGGCTGGCGGCATAGTTAGCAATCAAATGTTCTTCATGAACTGCTTTGCGACTTGCTTGCAGAATAGGAGAGTCTTGCTTTTGCAATCGAATTTCTTGCCATTCAATCTCTCCTTGGGGGTCGGGTTGCATCGGCACTAACAGCCAGATGTAAGCTTCTTGAATTAAACTTTTTACATCTTTGTCGGTTTGCTGTTGTTTAGTCGTCGCCTGATTACTTTGAAAAACATCTAAGTTTAAGGCTACTTTATCTTGAATAATCGAATTCCAGGCGAGGTACTGGCAAACAGATTGTTCTAATAGCTCCAGTTTTGCCTTGTCTGGTGCTAGGAACAGCAACATATTCTTGCAGTACCGAGGACTGGCTCCCTTTTGGTTTAGTATTTCTTCGGCTCTGGTGCGGGCTTGGGTTTCGCTTTCCTTATTTTTATGGGGATGTTGTGGCCCCATGACAACCAGCCTTACGGCCATTTCATCAGGAACATCTGCCGAGGAGTCGGGAGCAATATGTACTCCAGCAAACTCGCCACGTTGCTTATCAGCCTTTAATCGGAGAATGATTTCATCCCAAACTTTATCCTGATCCTGTTGGATTTGCTCGGCTCTGTCTTGGGCAAGTCTGGTGACACTAGGCTGAGTTGAGAACCAGTAACGAGTATTATCGACATAAAGATGTGTGGACTGGTCAGTAAGTCGGCGCAAAGCATCGCCAAAAGTTGCTGCACTTTCCCCTGGTTGAACACACCCTAACTTGATTCGATGATCTTCTACACCACGATTAGCTGCTCTCAGAGTAGGAGCAGAACCAAGGTAAATCGTCCGGGCAACGCGGCGACAGGCAGAGTAACGTCCTAAGTTCGGGTTTTGGCGATCGCACGCTAATGGTAGAGAATTATATCCATCTACATCTTTTTCAATCACTGGCACCCAGTTATCTTCGAGGTAGCGGGTCAATTCTGTTTGTACCTGTCCGTCATCCATTGGCACGCTGGCAGGCATGATTAACAAACTCTTGTCCTGTCCTTCCCAAAGTGAATGAATCACCTTTGCCATCAGTCGCAGTACACCCCGCGTGCGTTGGAATTTGTCGAGAGTTGACCAGTCATTATAAAGTCGGTCAAACAGTTCTGGATGGATAGGATAGGCATTTTCTAGCCGTCGTTTGTAACTACCTTCTCGGCACTCACTAGGAAACTCCTGAGATTGGTTTTGGTACATTTCTGCAAAGGCACGGATGATGGCATCACGGGCAATAAAGCCACTTTCTTCGGTGATGGGTTGAAACAGCCGCCGCCGCACAATTTCAAAGCTTTCATCGGCAGTTGCTGGTCGCCAAGGAGATTCAACTCTGCCAATAGCATTTTTGAGTCTACTTAAGGCTGCTTTACCGCGATCGCCTCCAATCTCATTATCGGATGCCGGAATACTCACGACCAAAAGAGTTTGGTTAGCGTTTTTTGCCGACTCACTCAAAGTCTGGGCAAAGGTAAAGTGAGTGTCAAAGCTGCCTCCCGGAAGGTCGTTTATTTCGTGAAGCTGTCGGGCATAAGCCACCCATTCATCAATTAAAATCAGGCAGGGTGCATAGCGGTTAAACAGCAGCCGGAGAGTATCGCCAGGGTTCGTTGAGGTTTCATCTGCCTCTCGAATCATTTCGTAGGCTTCCCTACCGCCCAGTTGCCAAGCTAATTCGCCCCAGAGTGTTCGGACAACTGTGCCATCTTTTTTAGGTTGAGGCTGACCCGGAGAAATTTTATTTCCTACTAGGACTGCTGTATTAACTTTTGGCGGAGGTAAAACATTTGCCGCTTCCAGCACTGGTTCCAATCCTGGTAACTCGGATGCTGGAACTCCCATAAACAGGTGGTATAGTGCCAGCATCGCGTGGGTTTTGCCGCCACCAAAGTTGGTTTGGAGTTCGATAACGGGGTCGCCTTGATTGCTAGAAAGACGTAGTAAGGCATTTGTGAGCAGTTGCTTTAGCCCTTCG
Organism: Nostoc sp. 'Peltigera membranacea cyanobiont' 232; assembly: GCF_002245985.1. Taxonomy (NCBI): domain Bacteria; kingdom Bacillati; phylum Cyanobacteriota; class Cyanophyceae; order Nostocales; family Nostocaceae; genus Nostoc; species Nostoc sp. 'Peltigera membranacea cyanobiont' 232. The sequence goes on along the minus strand of NZ_NOLK01000067.1, from coordinate 10,896 downwards.
GTGAGAAAAGTACGGCTAAAAAACTCTGTAGGTATACGGTATTCGTCGGAACCTTCATCTAAATAAACTTGCCAGAGGTCGGCAGCAAATTCTGCTTGTTGGTAGCTACCAGAGGCAACATCTGGGTGAGGTGTAACAATTTCTCGCCAGGGTTTTAAACCGCCTACAGGATTGCCTTCTAGAGGTTGGAGAGTAGCACGACGAGTTTCACGACGGGCTTGTTCTGTAAAGCGTAGCCGCAAAAGTTCTTGTTTTTGTTTATCAACTTCATCTGCTTCTGGTGCAGAAAAAGCAGAAAGTAACCGCGATACACTATCAAGAGCGCGATAGGCATCATCTGTAGAGAGTGGCTTGTTGTGCGCCCAAGAGTTGCGCGTGTCAATTAATTCGATAGGGAGTAGCAACTAATTCTTTTTCTTTTGGAACAGCAATAGTATGAAAAAGATCGGGATAAATAGAGCTTAAAGAACGACGCAGCCAGACATAGAAAAAATCCGATAGATCAGCATAGCTAATATTGTCATAGTAAGGTGGGTCTGTACAGACAACAATTGATTTTGCATAGCTTAAAATATCTGTTGTAGTCGCATCTATTTGTTTAACGTTGCCAACCCCTTCAGCAACTAAATTTTTAAGCGCACGAACTATTGTGCTAATTGTAGTATTGTAATCGCCTGCTGCACTATTAAACATATTAGATTCTGCATAATCCCATACCATTGGAAGTGCTTGTTTAGTGAATGCATGGATTGCTTGATCCATACTTGGCTTCCAGGTAACTAGACTACATAAACTGTCACTTAACTTACTCAAAGCAAGTCCTAAATAAGTCGCCACTGCATCCGCATAAGCTGTTGCACTGCTACCAGCTTTGTAAAGCGGTAAATTATCATCTGCCATCCCAGCAGATATTGCATCAGTCAGTAACTTTTCTCGCGCTTCTTTAATCAAATCGCTAAAAGTTGTTAAAGCTACAAGCTGACGATTTGTGAAAATCTCGTGCCAATGTGTTATTCCATAGCCACGACCACTCACCAGATTACTGGTTTTTTGATTCATTTCCTCTTCTGGTTTCCACTCTGGTTTAGCACGAAGGGCTACAGATATATGCTGTTCATTAGGAGGTAAATAAATACGTCCTTTATTTCCTTCTGCAACAATTACCATTAGTTGGGCATCATTGCGTTTAGCACGAAACTCTGCCCGAATCTTTTCTTCACTGGCTATTTGATTACATACTAAACAACAAAACTTTGCACCGCGTCCAATCTTTGGAGGTTCTGGTACTTTCCCTTTGCCAGTCTTGACTTTAAAAGACACAATAGGCGGTTGCTGTTCCCTATCAACAATTGGTTCTACCCAAGCTTCTTTTCCCTTCTTTGTCGAAAGCACAAAAGAACGCACCAACGGTATTTTTGCGCCACAAGCAGGGTTAGGACATTTCACTGTTCTTGCCCACAACCAAGCAATAACCGTTGCCTCACCACCACCATACTCCTGCGGTACATTCACTTTTGGGTAAAGATGCCCAATTTGCTTAAAAGCTTCATCTCGCATCCATTGCCCGTAATAGCGAACATCTTCAGCTAATCCCTGCGCCCCAAACCATTTTTTAGTAGCTAAAGAGTTTTTTCGAGAATCAGGGTTAACCGGAGGCTGATTTGCAAACTTCGGCGGAATTTCAATTAAAGCTTTGGTAATCAAAACCGCCACCGGATTAATATCACTACCATGTGCCTCCAAACCCAATCTTTGCGCTTCCAAAGGTATGGAACCCCCACCACAAAATGGATCTAGGACAGGCGGTGGATTGTTATTAGTTGATTTGAGAATTTCTGCTTTAGCCGCGCCTAAAACTTCCTGATTATTGATATTTTCCCACTTCACCAATTGCTCAATAATTTCAAACAGGCGTTTTCTCTCTGTATCCTGCGCCTCTTTTGTGGGAAATTTATCAGGATGACTGGAGGGATCATCTACCAAAGACGAAAACAAAACTGCCCGACAAGTTGCTAGCGGCCGCCGCGCCCACCATAAATGTAGCGTCGAAGGGTGTCCATGCCTAATTGATTTTTCTCTGGCAGATTCTTTGTTAATTGCTTCCAGTGGTAACGCGACTTCGATTAGCTTCTTGCGGTAGGTCATTATTTTGCGAGACTGATATGATGGAAGCCAGTAAATGTCTGAGCAAGAAGCAGCACAAAATATTCCGAGTGAGTGGACTTACGGAATATTTACATCAAGCATTGGTAGGCTAATTAGTCTTTGTTGATTGCTGCTCGGCTAAGTTAGTTACAGAGCTTCGTCCGGCAATTATAATCACGATACTTGCTGGATGGTTCAGTGATAACTCGGAGCGCACATTATCTTTAGCTAAAAGCCTGTAGTTTAAAAAACGATGACTTCTAACACAATTTCTTGGGATTCTATCCGTGATGAGGTTTTAGCAGATCCAGAGGTAAAAGCTGAATACAATGCCTTGGAGTCAGAATTCCAGTGTGCAAAACAAGTTATTGCTTTAAGGAAGGCTAGCGGCTTAAATCAACGGGATTTTGCTAAGTTGGTTGGCATTAAACAGCCACAGCTAGCTCGGATTGAATCTGGGAAACAGGTTCCTAAAATTGAAACTCTAGCAAAACTTGCTAGGAGTGCAGGTTATGATGTCGAGATTCGCTTTGTAGCACCCAAAGGAAAGCGATCGCACAAAGTCGAGCCTTTGAGGATTTCTGCTAAAGAGTTAGTTTAGTCCTGTGATTGCTCTCACCAAAAGCATCCCTTTTTAGTTGGATAACTAGCTATAGCAATCCGATTTGATTTCTGAATCACTCGTAGAAGTAAGGGACTGGGGACTGGGGACTGGGAAGAAGGAATAAAGGTGTACTGAGTTTTTTTCAAAAATCAAATATGAGTCCTATATCCAATAAAGGAGGCAGACTCAAGAGCGATTAGTCTGACAAAATTGCGATGTCTACGACGGGCTACGCTTACGCACCGAAAAACAATCAGCAAACCAAGTAAACCTTTAGCAGTTATTCTAGAGAAAGCTAGAGTTATTAAATTTTGGCATATTTGAGCTAGCTGAAATCATCAGAGAATAATGGCACATCATAAAATTTAAACTTTTCGTCTACTGTAATTATTATTAAACCTTCTACCAAAGCTTGAGCAATTAACATCCGATCAAAAGGATCTTTATGGTGTAGAGGCAAATCAGCAACCTTTATTCCATGTGCCAATGTCATAGACAAAACCTCAAACCGACTGAAGCGCAAAGCCTCCTCCAAATTACTAGGAGCAATTAACTTTCCTAAAGACTGTTTAATTGAAATCTCCCAAGCACTAATCGCACTGACGAAAATTAAATTTTCAGGATTAGTAATTACCTCTCGCACCCGATCTGACAATTTAGAATCATTTTCTAAAAACCACAACAAAATATGAGTATCTAACAAAAAACTCACTACTCATCCCCATAAAATGCTGCAATTACTTCTTCTGGAGTCTCATCAAAATCATCAGCAATCTTAACTTTCCCCTGCCAAAAACCCGCAACTCTTGGCTTTAAAGCATCATTTAAATCAGCTTTAGTAACTGTAGGCTCAGGTTGAGTCAAAGGCAAAACTTTTGCCAAAGGGACACCCTGATGAGTTAGGGTAACTTCAACATTATTTTGGATATCTGACAATAAATCAGCTAAATTATCAGATAAGTCAGCAATATCAAAAGTTTTTTGTGACATTTTACTTATGCCCTACTGATTACCAGCATTATAACCAATAAAATCTACCCTCACTGAAGATGAAATCGAATAGTCTTGGAGGATGAAGAATGATTAAAAATATCAAGAATGTAATCATTAACACGGTAAATAATTATTTTAAACTGGCTCAGTTCCCTGTTGCCACAACTCCAGCCAATCATAATTAATACTCGTCACAGCAAAATCTGGTTCTTTATGGAATGGACGGCGTAAGTAGTGAATAGAACAATTACCTTCCATATCTTCTACTAAAGGCACTTGCACCAATGCCAAAATGAAATTATCGGGCTTGTTTAGAGCGGTAATAATTTCATTCTTCGTCACTGTCACAGTTTTAGCGCCTGTAATTCGCCCTTTCACCTCAATAAATCGCAACTGTCCCGTTTTAGGGATGCGTGACTCAATATCATAGCCGCACTTCTGGGTACTTACATCTGTTGGTTCGTACCCTAAATTGCGTTCTACTTCCATCACAGCCGTCATTGCTGCCTGTTCTACCCGTTCCGTCTCCTTGGCAAACATCGCTGTTGTTGCCTGTTGTTTGCCTTGCATTCGTTGCAGTAAGCCTACTGAAACTACCAACGCGCCCCCAACCACCACAGGCGGTAATGGCGATAATCTACGTTCTTGCTCTAATTCTTCCAAGCGCTGCATTAACCGTGCTTGTAAATCATCCGCTCGCTGACGTGCTTTACCTGAGTTAATTTTGGCATTAGGCTTGCCAGCTTCCTCTTGCATTTTCAGTTCTTCTGCCCGATGATCCCAGTAATTAATTTCCTTGGTTAATCTATCTTTTACTGCCGTCATCGTCTTAGCAATTAGTTCCTCTTTGCGCTGCTTGAGTTCTTGAAGATGTTGGGGAACAAGGTGAGCGATCGCATAACTCTTGGCTTTTGCTTCTAAATCTTCTCGCAACCAAGATTCTTCTAAAACTTTTTCCACAACACCCTTTTCCTCGTCTGTTAGCGGACGGTAGTTGAGGTAAGGTGCGTAACCTGCATTGTCAGTATTGCCTTCTGGATTGATTTCTACATATTGCATCCGCCGCGATACTAAACGCCTAGAGCCATTTAGATTTGTCCGCGCGTCTTGTATGGAATGTTCTAAATAAACTAAGGCGCGGGTTCCTTCGCTGGAATCATTTTCATCGACTAAGATAGTCCCTTGTTTCAACAAATCCCGGTGTCGTTCCAAAGTCAGGTCAATTGTGGCATCCAGTAGAGAATGTCCAGAACAGATGAAAGCAGCTAGAGGTTTAAGAGAAACACTGATCAAATCTTTTTCAAAGCAGACACGTTCGTAACGTAGCAGCAACGGTTCTCCTACACCAATTTGCCGCCCTCGATTGCGAATAACTGCCGGAACATGACTGATTTCGTAACGCTGGGGTTCTCGTTGACGCAATGTTCCACCTAATTGGGTAAATGCTTCTAGGAAGAAAGAAGCAATAAAATGAGGTTGCAACCGTCGCGCTTCTGCCCTTTCCATTTCTTCCCGAATTTGCTGCACTTTGGCGATATCCATTGAATCCCGCGCCAAAGCTCTTTCTTCTAAAAGTTCGCGTAGTCGCTGTTGGTCGAGTTTATCATGTACGACTTGGTTGAGTCTGTCTCGCACCTCTGGTTGATCGCCATAGCGAATTGCTTCAATCAATAATTCTCGTAATTCCGTCCCTGCGATCGCTTTCCCCAATACATCAAATACTTTACCTCCCAGTGCCTTCTGCTCTGCCTCTATCTTTTTCAATAACGCTAAATACACATCGCCTTCACGAGTGCCTTTTGCCACTAAATTCCATAAGTGACATACCTCCGTCTGCCCAATCCGGTGAATTCGTCCGAAACGCTGTTCTAGGCGGTTAGGATTCCAAGGTAAATCGTAATTAACCATGAGGTGCGCCCTTTGCAAGTTAATCCCTTCACCCGCAGCATCCGTAGCTATTAAGACTTGTACTTCGATATCTTGGGTAAACGCTTCCTGCATTTTGCGGCGTTCTTCGCGTCCCATTGCGCCATGTATATTTACCACCGCTTCATTACGTCCAAGTAGCGTCCGAATCCGATCTGTCAAATAATTTAATGTGTCCCGGTACTCGGTAAAAATCAGGAGTTTGCGCCGATGTCCTTGGGCGTTGAACATTTCGGCATCATTTTGCAACAGATTCGAGAGTTCTTCCCATTTTTTATCTTTACCACTACGCCGCACCCGCAGTGCCAGTTGCTCTAATTCTTCTAAAAGCTTAATTTCTGTTTGTAATTCTGCGATCGTCCGTGATGCTGTAGCTAGGTCAACTACTTCCTGTTCTGTTGCTTCTCGTTCTTCACCAGGAATATCCTCTAAATCATCTTCTAAGTCTTCCAGATCCAGAACCTGCTTAAATTCAATGATGATTGCATTACTTCCCTGCCTCAAAACTTCTTCTTGCCTCAGTCGTTTTTGCAACCTTTCCCGACGGCGTAGCAGCGATTGATATATAGCTTCTGGGGAAGAAGCAAGCCGACGTTGCAAAATTGTCAAAGCAAAGCCAACATTACCTTTGCGCCCTTCATTTTCTAAAGCATCGGCACGATTAAATTCCTCGCGGACGTACTCAGTAACTCGCTTATACAGTACCGCTTCTAAATCCGATAGTTCATATTCTATAGTGCTAGCTTGGCGTTCTGGAAATAGCGGTTTTCCATCAAATTTCAGCAAATCTTCTTTAACCAATCGCCGCATCAAGTCGGAAGTATCTGCTACGTGAACACCATCACGGAAGCGTCCTTCAAATCTGTCTCCATCCAATAACGCCATAAACAACTGGAAGTCTTCCTCTTTGCCGTTATGTGGTGTCGCTGACATTAATAAAAAATGCCTAGTCAAAGTTGAGAGTAACTTACCAAGCTTGTAGCGTTTCGTCTCTTTAATTTCACCACCAAAAAATGAAGCTGACATTTTATGAGCTTCATCGCAAACAACTAAATCCCAGTCTGTCTGTGCTAGTTTTGCTTGTAAATCTTGATTACGGCTGAGTTTGTCCAGCCGCACAATCACCAACGGCATTTCAGCAAAAGCATTTCCAGTTACTGCTGATTCAATGCGATCATTAGTAAGAATTTCAAAGCGTAAATGAAACTTTTGTGACAATTCATCTTGCCACTGTGGGGCTAAACTGCCGGGACAAATCACAAGGCAACGATGCAAATCACCTCGGATCAGCAATTCCCGCATCAGCAACCCCGCCATAATAGTTTTACCTGCACCTGGGTCATCTGCTAAGAGAAAACGCAGAGGTTGTCGAGTCAACATTTCCCCGTAAACGGCGGTTATTTGGTGGGGTAAGGGTTCGACTAGAGAAGTGTGAACGGCTAGCAAGGGGTCAAAGAGATAAGCTAGACGGATGCGGTGTGCTTCTGATGCCAGACGAAAATTAGCTCCATCAGCAGTGAAACTCCAAGCACCACCAGAGGTGATTATTTCCAAGGTAGGTTCTCTGTCTCGAAAGACTAACTCATTCCCTAACGTGCCGCTAGCATCTTTGTATGTTAATTCCACAACATCAGAGCCATGCCACTGAGCATCAACGATGGCGACAATACTATTTGGCAGGATACCTTGTACTTGCGTGCCTTTTGTTAAATCCTCAAGTCTAACCATATTGCGGTGTTTTCCCTTTTGGCAGATGTCAGTAGCAATGTAGATACCAATGTTTTTTGGTCGGACATTGCTCCTTATGACCATAAGAGACACTAGGCTGGTTAGTAGCTAGTATATTTACTGTTTTTGGCTGTAGTAGCTTGATGTTGCTTAATTGAAAAGCTGATTTTAAGCGATCGCAATCTGATAACTAGGTTTGAGGTACTGTATTGTCAAAGTGTTAAGACAAGTTCTCTTAGTCAGTAATGCTTTTGATGTTCTGCCATTTCTGCAAAGGATGTAAAACATCGCTGGCATTGTCCGTCCATCCATAAAGCCGGAACTGGAAAGGGTTTTTCACAGACAGGGCATTTTGATAACAAGCGTAACAGATGGCGATCGCATCCTACCCTCTTTTTAAATTGCCACTCGATTTTATGGCAAACTGACTCAGCATAGCAGGCACCACACAAGCGAATTGGGCTGTGCTTCATTCCCACACCTTCTGGAGGCAACATCTGTCGTAGTCTTTCAGCATCAAGCTCAACCACAGTTGCTAGTGCGTCTAACTCCTGATGAGTTGGGAAGGGATTGAAGTAAAACTTTTCCCAACGTGCTAAAACGACCCCAAGCCCTGCAACATCACCTAATCCACTAGGGGCAGAAAACTTATTCCCTTTTTCTCGTCGAAATCTACCTAAAAAATGACTGATACTTTCTCCATCAAAAGGCTCAACTCTGGTTAACCAAATTTGTCTTTTTTCATCTATATTTTCTTCCATCTCACAATTTCGATGCTGCAATTACTTCTTTTAAAATATCTTTATCGACTTGTTTCTGTCCTCTCAGTAATGAGCGAATAGCAGCTTTACGAAGAATCATGTCCAACCTACCAATTAATTTCTTGGTTGCTTGCTTTAAAATCTTGAGGTTATCTCCACTTGCCAATTTTGATTCTTCTGGCAATCTGAGAACATCTCGTTCCCATATTTGAATCATTTGCTTAAATTGAGTATCCTCTAATCTGTCTAACTCAAACTGTTCTAGAAAACGGTTCACAACTTGTTCATCGCGCTTAACTATTGCTAAAAGGCGACTTGTAGTACCAACAAGAAGAACTGAAATCTTTAACTCATCATCATCATAAATATGCCGTACATCTGAGAACGTCTCGAACTTAAGGTGATTAGCCTCATCAATAATAAGCATCTCAACCTGATGTATTGCTAGGCTATCCAGTGTTCGTTCTCGCAGGTCAGAAATAGTTCCATTGGAGGGTTTATTTAAAGCTTTAAGGATTTTCATAAAAAAATCTCTGGAGCCACAATTTTTGCCAACCTGAATATAAACTACAGGCTTCATGCGCTGACCCTTTGTCTGCCGTAATTTGTTATAAAGATTTGCAAAAGCTTTGCAAGTGACCGTTTTTCCGCAGCGTGATTCTCCTAGCAATAAACCAGTCATTCTAGAGATTACTAACTCATACATCCAAGCGTGACAACGTTTTACTTGGTCGAGTTCTAAGTAAGGTTGACGGCTTAAACGTTCAATTTCAGCTTGGATTTCTGGCGTAAGTTCCTGAATCACACCAAATTGCTTGGCAAGCGACATTGCATTAGTCATTTTTTATACCTAATCTTCCTCAAAAAACTCATCCATATAGCGAACTTCGTATTTGGGTAACTCTATATCTGCTTCGCTTTCAGGTTCGACTTCTTTTTGTTCCGGGGTAGCAAATTTCTTAGCCACTTGCTCTACAGGGTTTACTTGCTCATTTGCTGCTTGTCGGCGCTGTTTGCGGTTTCGTTTTACCGTTTCCTCCACAAAAGCTTGACGGTCTATCATTGCCTCTAAAATTGAGTCATTATTGATTTCTTGGCTTGCTTCATTTAGCCGCTTATTAATTGCCTTTAGTTCGCGTAAAGACAGGCATTCAGTCTCTAAAGCTTGAGCATGAGCGTAATCCATAAATTCTTCTGTTCCGTCTGCATTCATCTTGTATACAAGAAGTGTAGTTATATCAGCCGGATCGTATCGAAATGCCACAGTTTCTCCGTCTCGACCTCTCAAATGCTCCGCCCTATAGGTCAAGTTTTCAAATTGAATACAGCCATATTTTTGGACTTTACGCCGTTCTTGCTTCATTAAACAAATTGCCAAGTCCAATTGATCATAAAGATATGGGTCTGCCATTAATCCAGCCTCCCATCGTCCAATTCGAGACTGGCCTTTCATCCTAGCATCTGTGTGCGGGTTATACTCATTAACGATGAAGCGTACTAACAATAGCTCTAAATCCTTAAGAGTTAAGCAAGCATCTTTATCCACATTTTCTGGTCTTTCCTGCACGTTTGAACCCGTATATCCAGGCAGGGTATTTAGCACTTGCAAATTAAGTGTTTTAAAAAAACGCTCCACAATTCCGCCATCAGATGGTCGTCTTCTCAAAGCACAATTAAAACCTATTTGTACTGCAACTTGTTCTGTAGTGTGGATGGAAGTAAAATCTTTTCCACCATCGGTATAGAAGTAATTAGGTTTTCCGTAAGCTTGCCATTCATTGCGTAGTTGGTACTCGGAACCGTAAGACTTGGGCAAAATGGCATGACCTAGAGCTAGGGTATCTATTTGGGAGCTAGGGTGATCAAATCCTACATAAAACCCCACTAGGCAACGGGAGTAGGAGTCGATAACAATTGTCAGCCAAGGACGGTCTAACACTCCATACTCATCCACAAGTCTTACATCTAAACGAGTATGATCGCATTGCCAAACATCATTGCTACCCTCCACCTCCAACTCTCGCCCATCGCGGGTCATGTGCGTCAATCGCTCTCCTAAATAGCCAGGGCTTCTTGCTTTCTCCTTTCTCTCTTTCTGCTCAATATGTTCGTCAAGAATTCGATAAACCGATTGGTGGCTAGGGTGTTCACTTTTGTTAAGGCTAAGTTGTTTAGCTCTACCTTTGACCTTCAGAAATACCTGATTCCGGGTCATCCGCTTGCTACCTTTATTACCCTCTTTATAAGTATTAATGATGAAATCTATCCACTCCTGCTCAAGGCGATACTTCCCCTTATCTGAGCGTGTTGTAGTCAGTCCCACTAACCCTTGTTCTCGCCATTTTTGAAGTAAGCGTTCTACTTGGCGAATTGATACACCCAGTTTTTGGGCAGCTTCTATCTTTTTAGCCCTATAGGTTTTGCGATCGCATGGCTCTGTGAGGCTTTGAATTACCTCCATCCTCAGCTTTACCTGCTCTGTGATTAACTCTTCTGACGGCAGTTTATGAGGTTTTGTAGAATTTTGATGCTGTTGTAATTCAACAGCATCATCTTCGCTTGAAAGACAAGAATTCTTTAACTTCTGATACATTCTTAACTGAACAATATAACCCACATTCCGCACTTCAACTTGAAGTATAAAAAGATTACAGTCAAGATAAAAGCGAAAAGTCAGGATAATTAAGAAAATAATACTGAATTAATATGATGAAGGACGAGAAATAATCAAACATAAAA
>NZ_NOLK01000066.1:0-42235 GCF_002245985.1 Nostoc sp. 'Peltigera membranacea cyanobiont' 232 | reverse complement strand
ACTAACTCTTTACCACAATGGACACATTCAATGAGCGAACATTCTAAAATTATTCGTTTGGCGTTACTGAATTTTCGTTGTGGGCGATGACGCGGCAATTTTACTATCACTAATTTTTTACTGATGTATCGTAGTCCAATTGGTCTTTAAATACTTGTAAAGCATCATCAGGATTAGGATGGGTAGACAGCCATTGTTGAAGTTGAAAAATCTTCCCAAACAGCTTGTTAGATGTCATACTTTGCTTGAGTTGTTGTTTAGCAGAACGAGCGACTTCCCAAACACTTCAAAACTCTCTCTGCTGCTGCTTCTAGCTTGCCACTGTCCCGTAGCCTACTGATGTGTAGTGTAGGCGTAGCCCGCCGCAGGCATCGCTTTCTTGGTTAATTTCTCAAAAGAGTTATATTGCGAAATTATTTTGACTACTTTTTGTGTCGTATTTAATCAACTTATACAACTCAACCATCAATCAGACTATCGTATATACTCGATTTCAAACGTCTGGTTGTTACATTGACGATAATAAGACCAATTAGAAGCATTTGGAAAGCTTTTTGAGAACAGACTGTATAGTAACCAAATAAATCTAGGTTTGAAAGTGAACATTTTATCAAACAATATAATGTCGCATACATTGATTAATTTCACATTGCAAATATACTGATGAAATATCATCCCCAATGTACAGGTTAAGCTCATCTAATTTGGTATAATATTAACCTTACAGTTAATAAGGCTCATCGGACTCTAAATTGTTCTTTTGCCGTGTGCGATCGCCTTTGGCATCTCCCCGTCAGAGAAATCAAAATTTTAAATAACTCAATAAAGTTCTTAAAAGCAGCTATCTAATATTAAGTAAATTGGGAAGAAAAATATTATCCAAGTTGCATATTTAAAAGTTGACTATTTTGTCAATTTGCAAGTTCTAAATGCTTAACCAGAGAATGAACAATGCCTACACAACCAACTTATCCAGGCGTTTACATAGAGGAAATTCCTAGTGGTGTACGCACGATTACAGGCGTATCTACCTCTATTACTGCTTTTATTGGTCGTTCTTTACGCGGCCCTGTAAACGAGCCGATTACTATCAATAGTTATGGCGACTTTGAACGCATTTTTGGAGGATTGTGGCTGAATAGCACCCTTGGCTATGCTGTACGAGACTTTTATCTCAACGGTGGTAGTCAAGCAATCATTGTCCGACTCACTCACTCCAAGTCTAAGCCGGCAGAAGGTGAAGCTCCAGCACAAGCTGAACCTACAGCTAAGAAGGCACAACTAAATGTTAATAGTCTCAACTTGGAAGCAGCAAATGAAGGTAACTGGGGAAATGCTTTAAAAGTGCGGATTGAATACGTAGATATTAATGTAATACGTGATGCAGAGGCACAAAAACTATTCAACATTACAGTTCTGGATAATAGTACAGGTCAACAGGAAGTATTTCGGAATGTATCAGTGCTTCCAAATCACCCAAGACGAGTAGATAAAGTCTTGTCAAATGAGTCTTATTTAGTTCGATTTAGAAATGAACCTCTGCCAACAGAAAGACCCTCTGCTCATGCCCAACCAGCATCGGATAAAAAATTGTGGGGTGATAACGATACAAACACCAAAGCTGAAGAAAATAGCGGTGCAGATGGTGATGATCTAGATGTGAACGACTTCACTGGGTCAAATAAGGAAGGAAATAAAGAGGGTCTTTATGCTTTAAATAAAGCCGATCTTTTTAATATCCTTTGTATTCCACCCTATAAAGCCGACAACAATATAGATTATGATTCTTTAGTAGATTCATCTGCTGAATTTTGTAGAGATCGGCGTGCATTTTTTATCATTGATCCGCCTAGCGATTGGACTAATAAGGATGCAGCAAAGAGTGGTATTCCGAACATTGGTGCAGCGACTAGTTATGCTGCTGTTTTCTTTCCTAGAATCAAACAGCCAAATCCCTTACGAGATAATCAAATAGAAGAATTTGTTCCTTGTGGTGCGATCGCTGGTGTATTTGCTCGTACTGATGTTCAACGTGGTGTGTGGAAAGCTCCAGCAGGTACAGAAGCAACATTGACGGGTGTACCACAATTGAGTGTACCTCTAACAGATCCAGAAAATGGGGAATTGAATCCTCTGGGAATCAATTGTTTACGAACTTTGCCAGCTTTTGGTCGTGTGATTTGGGGAGCGCGGACGCGACGTGGAGATGACCGTCTTACCGATGATTGGAAGTATATTCCGGTTCGCCGTTTTGCACTTTTCTTGGAAGAAAGCCTTTATCGCGGTACGCAATGGGTTGTCTTTGAGCCAAATGACGAGCCATTGTGGGCACAAATTCGTTTGAATCTTGGGGCTTTTATGCATACTCTCTTCCTTCAAGGAGCTTTTCAAGGTCGTAAGCCGGAAGATGCTTACTTTGTCAAGTGTGATAAAGAAACAACAATCCAAAATGATATTAACTTAGGAATTGTCAATATCATTGTTGGTTTTGCTCCTCTCAAACCTGCTGAATTTGTCATTCTCAAGATTCAGCAAATAGCCGGACAAATAGCAGTTTAAGGAGAAATATATGCCTTCTATTTCAGGTAAGCGTTTTGACCCCTACAAAAACTTTAAGTTTGTTGTGAAAATCAATGGTAAAGAAGTGCTTGGGGTAAGTAAGGTCAGCAGTCTGAAGCGAACCACTGAGGTAATAGAACACCGCACAGGTGGCGACCCTAGCACTGTCTATAAGTCTCCAGGACAAAGTAAGTATGATGCTATTACCTTAGAACGAGGTATTACCAAAGATCCTGATTTTGAAAAATGGGTAAACAAGGTCTGGGCGCTTGGTGGTAGTCCAGAAGTGTCTCTAGCAGATTTCCGTCAAGATATCATCATTGAGGTTCGTGATGAAGCTGGTAAGCCAGCAACTTCATATAACGTTTTTGGTTGCTGGGTTTCGGAATATCAAGCTTTACCAGACCTGGATGCGAGTGCTAATGCTGTCGCTATCGAGTACATAAAGATAGAAAACGAAGGTTGGGAACGGGCTTCATGATTAACTAAGCCGAGTTAATCATGATTTAGTTGTTCAACCAGCAGGAAATTAATTATGCGATCGCTATCAGCCTCGGAACTGTTAAATATCTGGGAATGGGGACGTAATCAGCCATCTTGGTCTAAAGCAATCAAGCTACTAGCTAGTGCTTGCTCTGAAACCTCCATAGATATGCTTACCCAACTCAGTCTCGGTCAGCGCGATGCTATGCTGCTGACATTGCGAGAGTGGACATTTGGTTCGCAACTGCTTAGTCAAGTGACTTGTCCAAACTGTGGTGAAGTCTTGGAACTTAATTTTGATGTTGCAGATATGCGTGTAGCGTCACTGTCACTTGAACCAGCAGAGAAATATTGTCTTGAACTTGCTGATTATGAGGTGAGTTTTCGTCTACCAAACAGTTTAGATATGATAGCGATCGCTGAACATACACAGCCAGAGATTGCCCAAGAAGTTTTATTGGAACGATGTATTTTAGGAGCCGTGAGTGACGGTGAATGTCTGCCGTTTCAGCAATTGCCATCTGATGCGATCAATGCAATTATTAGCCAGATGGCTCTGGTTGATCCTCAAGCAAATGTACCAATCGATATCTCCTGTTCCACTTGCAACCACCAATGGCAATCATTGTTTGACATTGTGTCTTTCTTCTGGGCTGAGATTCACACTTGGGCATTTCGAGTTTTGCGAGAGGTGCATACTTTGGCTGTTACTTACGGTTGGCGTGAAGCTGATATTTTGGCGATGAGTCCCAGACGGCGGCAATTTTATTTAGAAATGGTGGCGGGCTGATGAGCAATTATCTTTACCAGTTAGTAGCTAAAAGCTTTAACCTGATTGATACAATTCAACCTCTTGTGTTATCAGTCTTTGAACCGTTACCAGAGTCTACACTTGACTGGGAGCCATCGATGACCACAGAAGAGACTGAGTTGGAAACAACATCCGAAGCAGAGAAATTTCCCAACTTTGAGAGTGTACAGTCTTTGGAGTCGCGATCGCCTGCAACAACAGGGCAAATATTTGAAGAGATAACCAACAGGCTCTCAACTAATTTAACTTCAACACCTGTTTACTCTTCCCGACAAATACCAGAATTAACTCCTGATTTGGCAGAGAAGCCTAACTTTGAATTATCTCTCGGTGAGCTTTTCCCAGAGTCAGTACTGAGTCAAATCACCACTGACAATCTGCTGCTGACTCCAAACCCAGAGCTAGAAACAAACAATC
The DNA here is from genome assembly GCF_002245985.1 of Nostoc sp. 'Peltigera membranacea cyanobiont' 232. NCBI lineage: Bacteria > Bacillati > Cyanobacteriota > Cyanophyceae > Nostocales > Nostocaceae > Nostoc > Nostoc sp. 'Peltigera membranacea cyanobiont' 232. Next base: position 37,965 of record NZ_NOLK01000066.1, on the reverse strand, counting down.
CTCCACTAATCACTGCTCCTACCCGATTAGCACACAAACAACTAACGGACATTGATTCAGTTGTTTCTTCCGTTCAATCACCAGAGCTAAGAAGTCGGAAACAATTTCTAACTCAACCTTTTTCAGAATCAGAAATGATTTCACCCGCTACAAATCAAGTAGCATCTTCTCCCAACTCAGATCCGTTTAAGCCTTCACCTGTAGCAGAAACAAAGCCTTCTCTATCAAGTCGTGTCGTTTCTGTACTCACCACAAAATCAAATACTTCTCTCTTAAACCCAATCGATCACCAAAGCCAGTCTAAACCTGAATCTTTATCTGAAAAACCAATTGAAATTAATCCTTTAACTTTATCTTTGCAATCATTATCAAATACTTCTCTCTCAAACCCAATTGATCGCCAGAGTCAGCCTCAACCTAAATCTTTATCTGAACAACCAATTGACATTAATCGTTTAGCTTTATCTTTACAGTCACCTTTAAAACCAGACTTGCAAATATATTTTGACGAAAATTTAACAGTTCCATTCGTTCTTCAAGAGAAAATATTTTTGCAGCCAAGTCTAAATACTACAATTTTCAGGACTGCGATCGCCAAGGAAAATAATGCTCCTGTCTCAAGGTTAGTTGTTGAAAAATTGGGAGAACTTACAACTCAATTATTCAATAACCAACCAATTGAAATTAATCGAGTAGCTTCTCTTTATACCTCACCATCTGACTTTTCACATTATATGGACAAGTCAACACGAAACCTAATCCCCGATCAAGCTTTTCTACTAGGGAATGGGGAGAATTTAAAGCCTCTTGAGTTGCAGAAGAGAGGTTTGGAGAGCGAAAAGTTTGAGCGGAGGTTTCCGGCGATGGCGGAGCCAATGCTAAGGGCTAGCAAAGCTTTTCAAGAGAGAAGTTTTGCAGAACCCGTGAAAAGTCATACTTCACCACAGGTACAGCATCTCCCACAATCTCCCACTCAAGTGCAAACAGAAACCAGCACTATCCTATCAATCCCTAGCGTTCTACAACAGGAAAAATTTGCAACTGAAAACTTACATAAGCAACCAACAGAAATTAATCAAGTTTTTACCCATTCTCTGTCACCACAGGTAGAAATTTTTGAACTATCTCCCGTTCAACTTCAATCAGAAGCAACAGCGATGTCTACGACCGACTTTGCCAGCGCATCTGATATTGCTCAAGTATTGCCTTTAACACCTGCGCTAGCAGTAGAAACTATTACTCCCACTTCAAATACGGCAATTCAGCTACAGGAACAACTTGTGAATGAATTGCCACAACAGCAACCATTACAAATAAGTGGGAATATTTCATCTCCTCCAGTGCAAAAGTTGATCAGTTCAGAAATATTATCCAGTCAGATTTTAGAAGAACCAACAGCGATGTCTACGACAGGCTTTGCCAACGCACAGAGTCCAGATTCGCTACAAGCGATCGCACCGATTATTGATAAGACGTTATCGAATTCACACAAACAGACCTTAACACCCACAATTGACAGAGAAACAAACGTTAGACTACCACATTCTAAACTTGCGTCTGATCTGCCAGAAATTCCCCAGAGGTTTGTCCACAAAAACGTTTTATCAATCCAGCCACTGCTAACAGATGTATCTCCCAAACTATCTTCGCTTCAGACAAACAGTTCTACTGCATCATTCAGAGATAATTTATCATCATTTATCACTTTCCAACCTGCAACTCAGCTAGCTGCTATTCATTCAGATATAATACCAACGCCAACTCCTGCTTTACATCCTTCAACCGCCGGAATTGACATACAACCGCGAGTCAGAAAAGCTGACTCTCACTTGTCTGATTTTCGCGGAAATGAAGCTTCTGTTCAAGAAGTTGGCTCACAAAATTATAATACGAATTATCATAAACATACTGGTATCCAGAAAACTAATCGCAATGAAGGTATAGTTTCCAGCCCAGTTGATAACTTAATATTGCCCCAGAACACGCCTCCTAATCTCTCCATGTCTGCGGATAGGGACAAAAACGGGGTGCAGTCTTCATACTTTAGGCAATTAGAGGAATCTGATTTAAGACCACTTTCTGGGTCAATCAATGACATGACTGTAAAAAGTTTGTCAGTCATTGCAGCTAGTAGTAAAAAAGACCAAAAGCGATACTCAGAGCATTTGGAAACACCACCTGTTATTCAAGTCACAATTGGTCGGTTAGAAGTTCGTAGCACAGCCCCAGTACCTCCTCTACCTCGACCAAAGCCCCGTCCAGCACCGTCTGTGATGAGTTTGAATGAGTACTTGCAGCGACGTGGGGGAGGTAAACGATGAGCAATGCCTTAGCCATAGCTGCTGTCACGATCACATTGCGTCACCTATTACAGCAAAGGTTTGACGCTGAGAGTTCTGGTAGAATCACTGTGACGACACGACCATTAGATAAAGTGGGAGATCATACTGTTAGTAGTGGCGATCAAGTTAATCTGTTTCTCTACGATACTCAGATTAACGCGGCTTGGCGGAATATGGATATTCCTTCTCAAGTGAAGCCTGGTGAAACAGGACAGCAGCTTTTGCCGTTGAACCTCTATTACCTACTGACTGCTTACGCCCAGAATGATGACTTCCCAGAACCCACAAGTCATCGGCTATTAGGTGTGGCTATGAGTGTTTTTAACGATCATCCTATAATTACTTCTGCTGATATTACAGCAGCCTTGCCTATTACCAATCCTCCAGAGTATGACCTTGATCAACAGGAGGAACAGGTGCGAATTGTTTATCAACCGCTATCTGTGGAAGAAGTATTTAACCTGTGGTCAACTTTTCAAGCCCCCTATCGGGTTTCAGCTGCTTATGAGGTATCAGTAGTACTGATTGAAAGCAGCCAGCCTGCAAAAACTCCGCTACCGATTATTAAACGTCAATCTAGCGATCGCGGGCCAATTGTTCAGTCAGATTTGTCGTCGCCCTTACCCACACTAGTTTCTCTGCAATTGCCTAACCAGCAAGCTAGCGCCAGATTGGGTGATATTCTGATTTTTAATGGTTTTCACTTAGACGCTGAAAATGTAGTTATATATTTTACAAATATTCGTTTAGAAATTTCTCTGGAGGTGTCACCAATAGCTACGAGAACGGCAACAGATATTAGAGTCCAATTACCTGATGAACCTGTAAACTGGGCGGCGGGTTTTTATACTGTGGTAGTCGGAGTAACGCGGACTGGCGAACCAAATCGGACTACCAATGAATTATCTTTTGCCTTAGCACCAAAAATCTTAGACATTACACCACGACAGGCAACAGCAGATGCTAATGGCGAAGTAACCCTCACTTTGATTTTAAGCCCCCAAGTGCGACCAAGACAGAGGGTTGCATTATTGTTAGGCGATCGCGAAGTTCTGGCTCAACCACATCCAACTCAAACAGATAGGCTGGAGTTTCGGATTGCAGGTGTTACACCGAGTGAGTATTTTGTGCGGGTGCGGATTGATGGAGTAGATAGCTTGCTGGTAGATCGCACAGTCACACCGCCTGTTTTCGACCAGAATCAGAAGGTGGTGATTTTATGAGCAACCTTGATTCCTGGATGCCAAACAACGAAGAATATTTAGCGAATGCACTAGCTTGGTTACGCTGGCGTTTACGTAAGTTTGCACAGTTACCTGATACTGAGATAGCTGATGTTACAGAAAAGCCAACGGCTGAGGAGATGAATCCACTCCCGGCGCTGCTTCTGTTGAGCCAGAAGTTAGGTCTGTCTGATTTTGAACAAGAGATTTTGCTGTTATGCGTTGCAATGGAATTAGATCCAGGTATGGCGCGTCTTTGTGCTAAGGCTCAAGATAATGCTCACCAGCCTTACCCTACCTTTGCCTTGGCTTTATCCTTATTCGATGAACCTACCTGGGATGCCCTTTCTTGGGAACGACCTTTGCGTTACTGGCGATTGATTGAAATTTATCAGTTGGGAGTTCAACCTCTTACGAGTAGTGGTTTACGGGTAGATGAACGAATATTAAATTACATCAAAGGATTAAATTCTTTAAGCGATCGCTTGGCATCATTAGTGATACCACTAGAAACAGAAGAATGGGATGTAAAATTACCGCCATCTCAAAATGCTGTTGTCGAAACAATTATTCAACAGCTGCGCCAAACGCAGAGAGAACAACGTTTACCAGTTATTCAGTTAGTAGGGGCAGATTCCCTCAGCAAGCAACTAATAGCCCAACAGGTAGCAGCCCAACTAGATAGGTATGTATATCGTTTATCAGTGGAACTATTGCCAACTCAGGCGGGAGAGTTAGAGACAGTTGCCCGTTTGTGGCATCGAGAAAGCTTGCTATTGCCGCTTGCCCTGTATTTAGATGCCCAAGAACTTGATGATAAACCTACTACAGAAGGACAAGCACTTCCCTTGCATCGGTTTCTTACCCGCAGTGGTGGTCTAATTTTCCTTAGCACTCGTGAAATTAGGCAAAACTTGGGTCAGTCCACAATTGTTGTAGATGTTGAAAAGCCAACACCCACGGAACAAAAAGCAACTTGGAGCAAAGCATTAGGAATCGTGGCGGATATTAGTCCGCGACTCTTGACTGGTCAGTTTAACCTCAATTTAGTCACAATTGAGCAGATTGCCCAGCAAGTGCTAGCTGAAACACCCAATCTTGAAATCCCAAATCGTTTGTGGTCAGCTTGTCTTGGTAATGCTCGTCCGCAATTGGATACTTTAGCTCAACGCCTCGACCTGAAAGCAACTTGGGATGATATTGTTCTAGCACCAGAAGAGACAAACTTGCTGCATCAAATTGCTGACCAGATCCGCCAGCGCAGCCAAGTTTATCAAAATTGGGGTTTTGACAAGCGCATGAATCGGGGGATGGGCATCAGCGCACTGTTTGCGGGGGAAAGCGGCACGGGGAAGACGATGGCAGCAGAGGTAATTGCTAATGATTTGCAACTCAATCTCTATCGGATTGACCTGTCGGCGGTGGTCAATAAATATATCGGAGAAACTGAGAAAAATCTGCGTCGTTTATTTGATGCGGCGGAAAATGGCGGGGCGATTCTGTTTTTTGATGAAGCGGATGCTTTGTTTGGCAAACGTTCTGAGGTGAGAGATAGTCATGACCGCCACGCGAATATTGAGGTGAATTATCTGTTGCAGAGGTTGGAGGCATATCGCGGTTTGGCGATTTTGGCAACCAATCTCAAGAGTTCGCTGGATCATGCCTTTATGCGCCGCTTGCGCTTTATTGTTAATTTTTCCTTTCCTGGCATTGCTGAACGTCAGGTGATGTGGGAGAAGGTGTTTCCACCAGAGACACCAACTGAGGATTTAGATTTTCGCCGCTTGGCACGTCTGAATTTGACAGGTGCGAGTATCCAAAATGTGGCGTTGAATGCAGCTTTTTTGGCGGCGCAAGCGGGTACACCTGTGACAATTGCGTTGGTGTTAGCAGCAGTGCGGACTGAGTTTCGCAAATTAGATCGACCTGTGAATGAGGCGGATTTTCGGGTTTCAGTACTTACGGGGGTAACAGTATGAATATCAATATTGATATAGAAAAGCTGGTTTTAGAGGGAATGTCTATTTCTCCCAGTCAGGGGCGAAAGTTGCAAGGGTTGGTGGAGACTGAATTGGCGCGATTGCTGAGAACAGAAGGTGTACCACATAACTGGGCTTCAGGTGGGGTGGTGTCTCATGTACCTAGTGGTGCGATTCAAGTAAAGCCTGGATCTAATCCTACCCAAATGGCGCAACAAATTGCACAAACAGTATATCGAGGAATGAAACCATGACTAGTAAAAGAATTGCACAAAGCGATCGGCAGCAAAAAAGTGATAAACCCCAAGAAAGTGGAATTTTACAGCGTGCTGCTGTTCGTTCGGTTTCCGACGCTGGGATGCAATCAACGGATGATAAAGAAGTACAGCCATTGAGTAATTCGGCTTTTTCCAAAGACTTTAGCCGAGTGCCTATTAGCACCACTAAACCACAGTTGATTATGGCGAAGCTGACGATTGGTGCAGTGGGGGATAAATACGAACAGGAAGCGGATCGGGTAGCAGCCCAAGTGGTGCAGCGAATAAATGCACCTGCGTCTGTGCAGTCAGGTGAAGATGAAACTGTTCAGCGAGAGAAGATGGAGACAAAAGATAACGAAGCAAGACTGATGCGATCGCCAATATTACAGCGTAAGTCAAGTGATGGTGAGATGACTGCTACGCCAGATATGGAAACCTCCATTAACCGAGCAAGGGGTGGCGGACAGCCGATGGCGAACAATATTCGGCAACCTATGGAACAGGCGTTTGGCGCTGATTTCAGTAGGGTGAAAGTTCACACGGATGCTCAATCTGATCGGTTGAATCAATCAATACAAGCTCGTGCTTTCACGACAGGACAAAATGTGTTCTTTCGGCAGGGGGAATATAATCCTGAGAGTCGAGAGGGGCAGGAGTTGTTGGCGCATGAGTTGACCCATGTGGTACAGCAGAATGGGGGGGCAGTGCTGCGATCGCAGTCACAAGCAAAAAGAGAAATGCCCTTAGCTACTTCTTTGAAACGAGATGAGTCTATAAATATTGAAAAGAAAATATCTACTGAGCGGCTCAGTTCGTCCAAAGTGCATCAGGGAAATAAAACCCGCTTGTCGAATAATCTAAAAACTAATTTTGAAAGCTTCTCAGGTACAATCATACAGTTAACGGTAAAAGAAGCAACTCCACAAACTCCAAATTGGGAAGATAATGCAAATGGGCAAAAAGCTGGGAGTCCGGAAATCCAAAATCTAAAAAATCATCCTAATAAAAAAAAGGGTAGTCCACCAAGCGTGTCACCTGTTGGTTGGAATGATGTTCTTTCTCAAGCAGTTAAAGTCAAAGGTTCATGGGTTAGGTTTCACCTGATTAATGATAACGTAGGAGGACCTGGTAATAACAAAAACAATCTTGTGCCAACTCCCCACGCAATAAATACTGGTACAACATGGAAGAATTTTGAAACAGATTTGAAATCACACTGGAACAAGGATCAGTGGATATGGTGTAAAACAATTGTAACTTATAATTCATCTTACCCAGACGGATTTCCAGAGACGATAACAGGAGTCTCAGAGTGGTATGATGCTGCATCTAATCAGTGGAAGACAATGGATAAAAGTAATACGTCTTTAGCTTTAAATAAACCAGATTTTGGTACAGGTGTCAAAACTCGTACACTCGATGAAATGACCGCGCAAACTTGGTCTTTACTGACAGGGGCAGGTGTGGGAACACAAGCAGTAAAATATCTTAATTCGCTCACTGCAATTAGCTCTTTTGATGATCTTTGGAAAGCATTATACGCAGAAAATGCACCGGAGGGTATGGATAACTATGAACAAGCAATTGACCGGGCAATAAAAGGTGAATCCAATACAGTTAATTTAGCAATAAGCTATTAAACCATATTTAGATTTAATGACAAAAACAATATACTTCTATGAAAAAAGGAAACCGCGTTTTGTTGTAAAATCCATGCCAATCCTATATAGAAGATATTTAATAGCTGTGTTTTAGTAAGGCTTTTGTGAGGTCGAGGAACAAAAGAGCAAAACATAATGCAATAAATGCAGAATGCCAAGAATTTGCAATTAACTACTATTGTAGTGAGATAAAAACATCAAATATAGTCACCATTGTCCATCAATAAGCAAGAGGGTGAAGGGTATGGAATTTCGTAAAAAATTTGAAATGATGACAGAAAAACTTCAAGCAAACAGAAATGTAAAAATTATCAAGCTAGCATTTAATAGGCAGGCAACGGAAAAAGAGTTAGTGATGGCAAGAAATTACGCCAACAGAGAATTGCCAACAGAGGTGGAGAGATTCTTTAGAGAGATGAACGGGTTTTCTATGGAATGGGAACATACGATTGAAGCAATAAAAGAGGATGACGATTCTGATAAAGGATATATAAATATACTTCCGATCCAAGAAATATTTAGAGATTGGAAAAACACAACATGGTTTGACACAGGTGATGCTGAAGAGTACAAAGGAGTTTTACCAATGGATTTTTTTATACCGGAAGCATGTGCAGCCTTTTATCAACATCCGGAACAAGAACTACAAAATACAATTTATTATCACTACTTCGGAGAAGATTTACTAAATACAAGATATACCTTTCTAGAGTATATAGACAGGCTGATAGAAGCCAGAGGTTATTTCTATTGGATACATACATTATGCAACGGATTTGAGGAAAATCTAACAGTGGAAGGATTTAGGAGAAAAATGCCTTTAATCTTTGATGACTACAATGATCACCTGTTTCACCCCATCTCTGCCGGGTGAGGTTTTTAATTCGCAGTGCGCTTGTCTCCGCTGCCACACATCACCATAAGACAATGCGATCGCCTACAAGATGTTGAATTTGAGTGGGATAGCAATAAAGCCCAAAGCAACATCGAAAAACATGGTGTTACCTTTGAAGAAGCCACGGAGGTTTTCTTTGATCCCTTCTACCAAACTGGCGATGCAAACCCTATCAATGCTTCTAGCAGCGAACAACGCGCTTTTCTCATTGGGTATTCACTTGAACAACGGCTGTTACTTGTAGTCTATGTAGAACGTGGATTACGAACCCGCATTATTTCTGCTCGTCCTGCTACTCGTACAGAGAGAAAACTTTATGAACAACCCTGAAGAGGAATTTATATTACAACTGCACCCACGCCCAAATGAAACCGTATCTCTGGAAATCCCCAAAGATACCTTAGAATCGCTTAAAAAAATAGCCTTGAGTCGAGATATGTCTTATGAGGCATTACTTAAATTTTATATTGGGCAAGGTTTACGCCAAGATTTAGCTAAGTTATTTTCTAACCGCGTGCTAGAGGCTACTGCTCAAGTTCTGGCAAAACATATTCAATCAGAAGCAGAAATTTCCGATATTCTACAAGAAATTCGCTCTCAAACTAATTGTTAGTGCGATCGCTCACAGGGTTTTTGTGAATCAGGCGATCGCGCCATTATTTGCTGCTTCAACCTAACCTCAAAGCGATCGCCCATATATGAAGGTTGATAAGCGTGCGATCGCCAGATAGCAAACTCGAACCAATCTGAATTAATCTTTTATTTTCTCACCAAAAAGCTGATGTTAGACTTTATTCTCATCACTGGCGATCTCGTCATATTCAACCCCATCTTTGGAAAAGCAATAGTTGTAGTGCGTCCTGATACCTTAACTGGTACTGGCAAAGCAACAGTTAACAAAAAGACTATTTGCATTGATGGTGACGAAAACAAAGTTATTGTTCCTGGTTGTCCTTACACAAGTCCGCCCTTTGTCACTCCCGGTACAGGAACACTTTCCATTCAATCCTTAGCCCCCAATCAAAAAGCCAGAAGGGTTAAATCCAGGGGAAAGGCAGTATTGCTCAAAGGCACTACCTTCACAGCAAAATTTCAGGTAATGGTTCCTGCTATGCAACCGTCAATACCAGCGCCGATACCAGACCCACTTCTCCTATATACTGGCACGGGAACCTTTATGACTACTAATTTTAGAGCAAAAGCAACTTGACAAAGCCTCGTAGAAGTGAAATATTTTGTACTTTTATTTAGAGTGCGATCGCCAATTTAAAAGTTTGCCTTGAACTATGCAATCCCAGAAATTAGTACAAAAAAACACAAATGATTTAGGAAGAATTTTATGTCCAGCTTTCCCGGTGCGCCACGCTTATTAAAAGGAACGATTGTCTTACTTGATGCTGTTAGCTTTTTCCCAAAGGGGATAATTACACTGCAATATAATCCCGAAACACTCAGACGCACTTTACAGGTGCGAGGTGCGGGTTCTGAAGGAGGCGATCGCTTAGAAGCTTTGCGTCTGGTTGCACCACCGATGGAGACAATTCAACTAGAGGCAGAAATTGACGCTACAGACCAACTGGAGTTTCCCGCAAAAAATCCGGTAACAGTGTTAAGTGGTATATACCCGCAATTAGCAGCCCTAGAAACCCTCATCTATCCTAAAAGCAGCCAAATCCAGAAAAACAATCAACTCGCGCGCAGAGGTATTTTAGAAATCTTACCAATTGAAGCTGATCTAAGTGTATTTATCTGGGGCATAAATCGTGTTATGCCAGTCCGCCTGTCTGAGTTGAGCATTACCGAAGAAGCATTTGATCCCAAGCTAAATCCCATTCGCGCCAAAGTCAGTTTAGGTATGCAAGTATTAAGCACAAATGATTTGAGATTTGACCATAAAGGCAGCAGTTTATTCACAGTTTATCAGAAGCAGAAAGAGCTTTTGGCTAATGTGAATTTGGGTCTGACTGGAATGGCACTAAGTTAAGCTGAAGGGTAGGTGGCGTAAGGATTGCAGAGGAGCAGGGGGGGCAGAGGGGCAGAGGAGAATTTCTCTTGCTTCTTTCTGTATGCCTCTTGTTTCGCTTCTTCCTTCTTCTTTCTCCCCTGCTCCTCCGCTCCTCTGCACCCGTGCTACCTCAACGATTTTCCCTTTTCTTAGTGCCATTCGGGTCTGACTGCCATAAGTACAATTGCCTCTCTATTATGAATTTACCTATTGACGATAAACTGCAATTTTCTCAATTGTTGTTAAGTTAAATAAAGTTTTGTTTGTCACCTAAAAAAGAGTAAAATGTTTTCTATAAGCAGTCGTTACCATGATATAAAAATTGCCACCCGGCAAACACTATCAAATCAAACTATCAGTTACCTGCAACGGAGATTTTTACCGTCATCACAAAGGTTTGAAATTATTGAAGAACATCTAGTCAACGAAGGCGATCGCCTAGATAATATCACTGCAAATTATCTTAATAACCCGGAACTTTTCTGGCATTTATGCGATGCCAACAACGCCATGCACCCTAATGAATTGACAGCCCAAATTGGTCGGCGACTGCGTATTCCTCTCCCCTAAAAATTAACTTATAATACTCCCATAAATAGGTATTATTTCCCAAGTATAGTAAGAGATAAAAAAACCACCGATAGCCAATTTTTTGGAGTAGCTCTTCACTACGAATTACGAATCACGAATTACGAATTACGAATTATTATTATGTCTGACTCCGATATTCAGATCAAACTCATGATTGGTCGCCCCCTTGTACCAAAATCCGCTCCTTATGAAGTAGTGGACGCGCTGATCGACTTAGAAGTGACTCAGCAAGACCGCGATCGCAGTGCTTTTCAAATGAGTTTTAGTCTTAGTAAAGAATTAAAAAACTCCTCAGATTATTGGTTACTGCAAGAAGGCATTTTAGACCCTCCCAACCGAATTATTATTCAGGTCATAGTTAATGTCAAAGTGGGTGTAAATCGCAGTTTTAAAAATCCTATATTAATTGACGGTATGATTACTAATCATCAAATTGCACCCAGTAATAAACCAGGTGAATCAAGGCTCATAGTTACGGGTGAAGATATTAGCCTTATGCTCGATCTCGAAGATAAAAACGAAATTTATCCAAACTTATCTGATTCTACAATTGTTACTAAATTATTGAAATCTTATAGGAAATATGGGCTGAAAATTGATGTTCAAGATACCAGTTATTTTGTCCCACAAAAAGAAGAACAAATTACTACTCAACAGAGTACAGACTTAGAATTTATTCAGAAATTAGCTCAACGTAATAGTTTTATTTTTGAAATCAAGCCCGATAAAACTCCTGGTATAAATATTGCTTATTGGGGTGAAGAAAAACAGAAAGTTACTCCTTATCAACCAGCATTGTCAATGAATATGGGCGCATTTACCAATGTAGACTCATCTATAAGTTTCAATTTTAATGCTCTGGAAGCTATTAAACCTGAAGCATCAATTACCGATGAAATGAGCGGAGCATCAATTCCGATTCAGGTTCCTAAATCACCTGGTCAAGCCTTAGCCAGCAACCCTGCTAAATCCTTACGGACGGAAGTGCTACGTAACACCAATAAACTCGAAAAAATCCTAGCCGAAAAGCAAACGGAATCATTTGCTAGCCGTTCGCGGGAAAATGCCGTAACTGCTACTGGGGAAGTAGATACTGTTCGCTACGGTTATGTCTTGGAAGTGCGTCAATTGGTGGGAGTGCGGGGTGTGGGGAAAAGCTACGGCGGTTATTACTACGTTAAACAGGTAACGCATCGCATCAAACGCGGCGAATACAAACAAAGCTTTACTTTGATACGTGAGGGACAAGGTGCAACAATTGGGATGTTAGAAGTATGAGCCAACAACAATTTTCTCCTAATGAAATTAGCAATCAACAAAGGTCTCCTTTTTATGGCAAATACCGAGGCGTAGTATGGGACAATAATGACTCGTGGAAAATTGGTCGTGTGCGGGCAAAAGTCCAAGAAATTTGGGGTGACAAGCCTGGCGGTTGGGCATTACCTTGCGTTCCCTATGCAGGTCAGGGAGTTGGGTTATTTCTCATGCCACCCAAAGGTGCTTTAGTGTGGATTGAATTTGAAAACGGAGATACCAGTAAACCAATTTGGAGTGGCTGTTTTTGGGCTGATAAACAGGTCGATATATTACCAGCTAATCCAGCTAACCCCAACATCAAGGTACTTAAAACCGATATCGGTAAAATTGAGATCAACGATAAAGCAGGTGAGCAAAGTATCACCATCGAAGCCAAGTTCGAGAAGCAAACTATGCGTCTGGTAATGAATATTTCGGGAATTGAAATCAGCAATGCAAACGATAAGACTATTGCGACTATAAAGCTGAATGGTAATAATGTATCGATTAACAACGGAAACGGTGCGACTATAAAGCTGAATGGTAATAATGTATCGATTAACAACGATGGTTTGGAGGTAACTTGATGCCAGAATATCTTGTAAATCTGCCCAGGCAAAGGAATATCACCAACATCGATTTTCCCTTCCACTTTGACAGATACCATCGCACTGCTAGCACCAGCGATGCAAGCCATATCCGCGACTTAATTGAACAACTACTGTTTACTACTCCCGGCGAACGAGTCAACCGCCCAGATTTTGGCTGTGGTGTATTGTCTTTGATTTTTGCACCCAATAGCCCGGAATTAGCAACAGCTATGCAAATTACTATTCAAGCATCTATTGAGCATTGGTTGAGTGATTTAATCGATCTGCAAACGCTGGAAGTAACTAGCGTTGATGCTAGCCTTTATATAGTGGTGGAGTATTTTGTGCAAAGCAGTGGTGAGTCACAAACAGCTACTTTTAGGACGACGATGCCATGAACAGCCACACCTCCATTTGCCAAAATGAACAGCGCCGCTTAGAAATCCGCAGGCAAAGAAAAAACGGGTTAGATTATGTAGAAGTTAGCGAGGATTTGAGATCGCTATATGTCTACTTTTTAGGTTCAGTACCAGAAGACTTAACAAAAGGAAATCTACGTATTGAAGGCGGTGAACGCATCCGCAATCTTCATGTAACTAGTTTAGAGGTAGAAAGTTCCCAAAATTATGAGGGTTACTTAATAGTTAATCTTAACCAACTAGGCGATTTTTCCCTCTATACTTTGCGCTTGGTGTCATTGGATGAACATGGCAAACCCACAAATCAACCATATCCCAATTTTGACCCGCGCTACTCCCAAGTCCAATTTCAATTCCGAGATATTAACTGTCACAGCGACATAGATTGCTTGCAAGAGCAAACTTGTCCGCTACAGCAACTAGTTGAACCAGCTATCAACTATCTCGCTAAGGATTATGCAAGTTTTCGCCACTTGATTTTAGACCGCCTATCCCTGGTGATGCCGGATTGGGAAGAACGCCATGCTCCCGATTTGGGTATTACTCTAGTGGAAGTTCTCGCTTATGTTGGCGATTATCTCAGCTATTATCAGGACGCTGTAGCCACTGAAGCTTATCTAGAAACTGCCCGCCAACGGATTTCTGTTCGCCGTCATGCCCGTCTGATCGATTATCCCATGCATGAGGGCTCTAATGCACGTACTTGGTTATGGCTGGAGACAAGTGTTGATATTTCCCTAAAAGAAAAAAATTTTTACTTTATTAATCGTTATAAAAATGCGCCTCGCCTTGGCACTATCCTAGAAGATAATCGTGACTTAGATGATGTTCCTCTTAGTAGTTATCAAGTCTTTGAACCGCTAACGCCCCTACCGATACATCTTTACATAGCTCACAACCAAATCCTATTTTATACTTGGGGCGATCGCTCCTGCTGTCTTTCTCGTGGTTCTACAACCGCTACATTATTAGATGAATTTATAGATTCTGTTACCGAAAATGGGGAGAGTTCGCCCAGTTGCCAATTTCCTGAATATCAGCGAAAACTGCACCTGAAAATTGGTGACATTCTGATTTTTGAAGAAATTAAAGGCCCCAAAACAGGCAATCCAGAAGATACTGACCTGAATAATCGCCATGCAGTACGCTTGACAAATGTCAAGGCAATTGTAGACGAACTTTACAATCAGCCAATTGTGGAAATCGAATGGACAAAAGAGGATGCGTTACCTTTTCCCCTTTGTATTTCCGCAATAGTACCACCAGAGTGTCAGCTAGCTGATATTAGTGTTGCCAGAGGCAATGTGATTCTAGTGGATCATGGTCGCACTATTGATCGGGAAGATTTGGGAACTGTACCGGGAAAAGAGGCGATCCAACAGTGCCAAAAGGAAGGTGAATCTGTAGAAATTTTAGTTAAAAGCGATCGCTTCCGTCCCAGATTGCAAAAAACGCCTTTAACTTTCAGCCAACCTCTTTCGATAAAAAATCTTACCCAAGACTCTGCTAAGAGTTTGCTAATTCAACACCCCCATCAAGCAAAACCCCATATCCAACTAAATAATTCTACTTGGACTCCCCAGTATGACCTTATAGATAGCAACAGCGAAGATCAACATTTTGTTGTGGAAATGGACAATGACGGGCAAGCACACTTGCGCTTTGGGGACGGTGAATTAGGAATCAGGCCAGAAGCCAATACTCACTTCCAGGCAACTTACCGAGTAGGTAACGGACTTGTAGGTAATATTGGTGCTGAAGCAATTTCTTATATTGTTTTTCACAATATTTTTAATAGTGGTTCGACATTGCAGCCACACCAGCCTTTCCCTGCTAAAAGTGGAACAGCACCCGAATCTCTATCTCACGTAAAATTATATGCACCGCACCTATCTCACGAAAAATTAGAACGTGCCATTACTGCTGATGACTACGCACAATTGGTGATGGAACATTTCTCGACAAAAGTGCAACGAGCGGCGGCTACCTTACGCTGGACAGGCTGCTCGTATGAAGTTTGGGTGGCAGTAGATCCCTTCAACCGAGAAGCCGCAGACGACAAATTACTGCCAAATATTGCCACAGACCTAGAAAATTATCGCCGCATTGGTCATGATGTCATCGTTCAACGAGCAGCATACATCTCTTTGGATATCGCTATGACAGTTCATGTCAAATCTGACTATTTACGCGGTCATGTCAAAACTGCTTTGCTGCATATTTTCAGTAACCGAATTTTACCTGATGGCCGAAGTGGTTTTTTCCATCCCGATAACTTGACTTTTGGACTAGGTATTGCTCTAAGTCAGATAGTTGCGATCGCTTATGCTGTTCCAGGTATTGAAAGTGTCTCTGTCACCAAGTTAGAACGTCTTTTTGAAGGTGACAATCACGAGATTGAAGCAGGTTTTTTACCCATTGGTTCTTGGGAAATTGCCCGACTCGACAACAACCCCAACTTTCCCGAAAACGGTAAATTCACACTCGATTTGCGAGGTGGCAGATGAAATTAACTTGTAGCTGTAACTGTCACTCTAACTATAAACCAAGCGATAAATCTAGCTGTGGTTGCTGTGAAGGTGTCGAAATTATAACTCCAAAATCGGTAGCAAATCAACCTAATTTGTATACCCTAGCTTATCGAGTCGGAACCCATGCCAGCTTTTTAGAAACCATGAAAGCGCGTCTAGGTGACAGCAAGTTTCCCTCACTCAAACATCTGAAAACCCGTGATCCTCAAGACCCATCTTTAGCTCTGCTAGATGCTTGGGCTACTGTAGCAGACGTTCTGACATTTTATCAAGAACGCATAGCCAACGAGGGTTATTTACGCACTGCCATTGAGCGGCGTTCCTTAATGGAATTAGCTCGGCTAGTAGACTATGCCCATAGTCCCGGTGTGAGCGCCAGTGTTTATTTAGCTTTTACCATAGAAGATGGTTACAACTTGGAAATTCCTGCTGGTTTGAGTAGCCAGAGTTTACCTGATTCTGGTGAATCGCCGGAATTTTTTGAAACATCACAAAAACTGCAAGCCTATGCCCATTTGAATCAAATCAAACCCCGAATCGGCAAAGCGCAGCAAGTTAGTTTAACAACAGCCGCCACGCTTAATCAGCTTTATTTAGATGGTGTAAACACGAATCTCAAACCTAACGATCCACTTTTACTAATTTTTGGTGATACTGAAGCTGAACAAGTTTTGCGTAGAGTTCAGATTATTGAACCTCAACCAGATGAAAACCGTACAAAAGTTACATTCCAAGTACCACCAAAAGTTCCACAACAATTAATTGTTGATGGTTCGTCAGCAAATATAAGAGAACAAAGAATAAAGCAAGTAATCAAACGGCCGTCAATACAACCTGCGAATGCTCTGGAAATGGAGCGGACAAACCAACAAATCTTCGATCCCGAAAAAAATGAGATTAATTCCCGATTAATTAATACCTTAAACCCTGGTTTTAACACAGCAATACATCAGATTTTAACCAGGGATAAAGTTGATTGTTCTAATCAGTTAAAGCGAATTGAGACTCTAGGTATAAAAGCTGCACCTTTCGGAAATGACGTACCATTAAAGCAAGTTTCTGACAAGTACGAAGAATGGCAAATTGCAGGTGTAGATCAGCCAATATTGAGTTCCACTAATCAAACAAATATTTCCAGCACACTACCAGCAGAATTACGAAATATTTTAGCATTAGATGCCCAATATGATGGGATTGTACCTGGCAGTTGGCTAGCAATCGAACGTGTAGATGATAGTGAAATTAGTATTTATCAAGTAACAAAAGTTGAAAATATCTCTAAAATTGCATACAACATAGTAGCAAGAATTACACAACTTACTTTAGATAAACCTTGGTTAAAAGAACAGGATATATCTTTAGATGTGATGCGTAAAACCACAGTGTATCTTCCTAGTGATTTAAATTTGATAGAAAAACCAATTGATCTGAAAGATGCACCAAGTGGTCAAGATTCTCTATCCGAACAGGTGAAAATTGAACTAGACAATGAAATTGAACTAGACAATCTCTACGAAGGTTTACAACCTGGACGCTGGTTGATTATCTCAGGTGAACGCAGCGATATATCCGATGTCAACGATGTGTGGACTAGCGAAGTTGTCATGCTGTGCAGGGTCAGACAGGATATTAATCAGAATTTGCCTGATGACAAACCCCATACATTCCTAAAATTTGCTAGACCTTTAGCTTATTCTTATAAGCTAGAGACTGTTACTATCTATGGGAACGTAGTTAAAGCCACTCATGGCGAGACGCGTACTGAAGTACTCGGCAGTGGCGACGGTACTAAAGCAAATCAACAATTTACACTCTCACAACCGCCCCTAACTTATCTACCAGCACCTATCCCTAGTGGCGTTGCTAGCACCTTGGAAGTATATGTTAATGATGTCCGTTGGCAAGAAGTGGAAAATTTGATTCAGTTAAGTCCAACAGACCATGCTTATGTCACCCAAACAGATAGTCATCACAACACAACTATTATCTTTGGCAATGGTAAACATGGGGCTAGGTTGCCTAGTGGTACTGAAAATGTCAAAGTAGTATACCGCACTGGCATTGGCCAAGCAGGTAATGTTGCAGCAAAAAAAATCACGCAACTAACAATGCAACCTCTAGGTTTGAGTGGTGTACTCAATCCAATAGCAGCAACAGGAGGCGCAGATCCCGAAAGCCATGATGAAATCCGCCGCAATGCACCTCTTGGAGTGATATCTCTGAACCGTGCAGTTTCCGTCCCAGACTATGCCAATTTTGCCCTTACCTTTACCGGAATTGGCAAAGCGAATGCTCAACGTCTTTCAAATGGTTCGCGTCAAATTGTGCATATAACGATCGCTGGGGCTGATGATATCCATATTGATAGAAATTCAGATTTATACCGCAGCTTCGTGCAAGCATTATACCAGTTTGGCGACCCCTATCAACCACTACAAGTAGAGATGCGGGAACTGATGCTATTAATTATCAGCGCCAATGTACGAATTTTACCAAATTATCAATGGACATCTGTTGCACTGAAAATTCGGACTGCTTTGTTCGATAAATTTAGCTTTGAACATCAGGATCTAGGACAAGATGTTGTCCTTAGCAAAGTTATCACCACGATTCAACAAGTACCTGGGGTAAATTACGTGGATGTGGATATTTTGGATAGTGTTTCTGAAACTGAAGCCCAAAATCCAGACAGTTTAAATATAAAACTTCAAGAACTGGGAAAACTGGATATGACTCGTAGGAATGGACAACCAAAACAATGGATTCCTGTAAACTTGGCTGTTTTTGATTCAATAGCTAACCAGCTTATTCCTGCTCAATTAGCTATTCTTAGCCCGAAAGTGCCAGACACACTAATTCTGAAGGAGTTGAAATCATGAGCAATTCCCCAGACCGCCTTTATGAACTTTTGCCAGTTGTTTATCGCATACGTGATGCAGAACAAGGCTATTCGCTGCGAGATTTACTACGTGTAATTGCTGAACAGGTAGATGTTATTGAAACTGATATTACTCAACTCTACGAAAACTGGTTTATTGAAACTTGTCAGGATTGGGTAGTACCATACATTGGTGATTTAATTGGTTATCAAAGCGTTCACAGTTCTGGTGAGTTGACAAATGCTCTTGCTGATGAGACACAGCAAAACAACAAGATTTTAATTCCCCGTCGTGAAGTTGCAAATACTATTCGCTACCGACGACGCAAGGGAACATTAGCTTTGTTGGAAGTGCTGGCTGATAAGGTATCTGGCTGGCCAGCACGAGTTGTAGAATTTCATCAGTTACTTAGCAAAACACAGCATATCAATCACCTAAATTCGTCAAGCTCAACAACAGTAAATCTACGTCAAGTCGATGCAGTTGCAAAGTTAAATAGCCCATTTGATGAATTAGCTCATACAGTAGATATCCACCAGATTAGTTCACAGCATCAACCTGGAAAGTACAATATTCAAAATGTTGGTCTTTTTGTTTGGCGATTAAAAGCTTATTCTGTGACTCTTGCACCAGCTTTTTGTTTGGAAGAAGTTAGTTCTAATTGCTACACCTTCAGTATTACGGGTAACGACATTCCGCTTTACACTAGTCCGCATTTATCCAAAGATGCAACAGAAATTGCTCATGAATTAAATTTACCTATTCCCATTCAACGGCAAGTTTTACAAGAGAGTAAGAAGGATTATTATGACTCAAATCCAAATCCAGAAAGTTTTACCAAAAGTTTGTCAATCTGGAAAGGTGTTGACTCAAAACCGCATCCAGTCTCTCCAGATAAAATTATTATCGCCGATCTCAGTGATTGGAATTATCAACCAGAGCAAGACCATATAGCAGTTGACCCAGAATTAGGACGGATGATTTTTCCTCTACGCCAGTTACCAAAAAATGGTGTTTGGGTTTCTTATCATTATGGTTTCAGTGCCGATATTGGTGGTGGCGAATATGACCGAACTTTGTTAGATTCTGCGGCACATTTTTTATTTGATGTTGGTGATATTCAAGAGCCAGCAATTTTTAGCTCACAACAAGATGCTTCTGCATTATCCCGGTTTTTGCGATCGCAATTTTCCGCCACTACCCAAAGGCTTCTGGATGCCTACACCAGCCCTCCTCCCGAACCAGCTTTAATTGCAGCTTTACTCCCAGAGCTAAATCAACTACTTTTAGGTGAAAGCCTCTATGAGGAACAACGTTTTGCATCTATTACCTTGAGTGCAGAAACTAAAAGTTTGGTTCAGCAAAATCTCCAAGGTAAAGAACTGATTCGCTGCAATCGGTTGCTATTAGAAGAAGCTTTTCCATCTCAAATCAGAAAGCATTATGCTTATTACAGCGTCAGTCAAACCTCACAAGAGTGTTATCAAACTATTAGCGAGGCAATCTCACAGTGGCAACGAGACAAACCCCATGATGCTGTAATTGAAATTATTGATAGTGGTGTTTATGTTGAACGAATTAATATTGAACTGGAAAAAAATCAAAGTCTGCAATTACGTGCAGCTAACCACAAGCGTCCGGTGATACGCATTCTAGACTGGAGAACTGCTTTCGGTGATGCTTTAAATGTCACGGTAGAGTCAGGAAGTTGCTTTGTTCTCGATGGCTTGTTAATTATTGGTCGGGGAGTACATATAGAAGGTAATCCCAGTCAATTTGCAGATTATCCTACCTCTGTTGTTCAAAATCCAGCTGCGATTATTATCCGTCATTCTACATTAGTGCCGGGCTGGTCATTACATTGCGACTGCGAACCCCGACGTTCTACCGAACCCAGTTTGGAGTTATTTAATATCAATGCGTGCGTAACGATCGCACACAGTATTCTTGGCTCCATTCAGGTCAATCAAAATGAGGTAGAAACTGACCCTTTACCCATACATATTAGCGATAGCATTATAGATGCTACCAGTATTGAAGGTGAAGCGATCGGTGCAGCAGGTTATTCCATAGCTCATGCACGGTTGACAATTGCACGTTGCACAGTTTTTGGCCAGATTCAAGTACATGCAATTGATTTAGCAGAAAACAGTATTTTTAACGGCGTTATATTCGTTGTTCGTCGCCAACAAGGTTGTATCCGTTTCTGCTACGTGATGCCCAACTCACGCACACCACGTCGGTATAATTGTCAACCTGATTTAGTGGAGCAGATGGTTAGACAAGAAACTGAACTACAGCCAGAACAAATAGAAGCGGAACAACTTATCGCTAGCGATCGCGTACAACCTCAATTCAACAGTACACGTTATGGTACCCCTACCTACTGTCAGTTAGCGTCAACCTGTGCTGAGGAAATCAAACGTGGTGCTGATGACGAGTCAGAGATGGGTGCTTTTCACAATTTATATCAGCCTCAAAGAGAGGCTAACCTACGCATCCGTCTAGATGAATATACACCTGCTGATATTGAGATTGGCATTATTTACGCTACCTAAGAGGATTTTATGCAAGGAGAATTTAGAGGTGATTTTACTCGTGATACCTACGACAAAAGCAAGCACTTCCTGCGGGTGCTTATGCAACAAGGGCGAGTGCAACTAGATGCAGACTTCAACGAACAAACATCGATTTTACTAAATCGTCTGCAAACTTTAGCCAAAGATGTATTTGGACTACAAGGTGGCCCAGAGGAGAATTGTGGCTTTGAATTTATCGGTAATGAGGAGCAGATTAATAATATTAACAACCTCAAAGAGGAAGAAAAACAGAAATTAAAGCAGATGCTCCAATCTCAGGGCTATCTAATTAGCAAAGGCAACTATTATGTAAATGGTATACTTTGTGAAAATGATGAATTTATATCTTATTCTCAACAACCAGATTTTATACCTGAACCCATAGATCCTTGTAAAGTCCAACTAAATGGAACTACATATCTTGCTTATCTTGATGTTTGGGAACGACATATAACCTCTATCGAAGATCGTGACGATCTCAAAATTAATATTCGTGAAGTTGCTTTAGGGGGAGCAGATACTGCAACTCGCTCTAAGTTAGTTTGGCAAGTCAAGCTCAAACAATTAAAAGATAATCAAGATATTGAAACGGTTGCAAAGCAAGTTACCAAGGATCATGACTATTTTCGGAGTGTGTTAGGTCAAGAGCTATTGAAGTCTGGAGAAGGCAAAATTATTGCCAGAGTCACAAAGCCTAGCTCAGGAATAAATGATCCATGTATTATCCCCTTTAATTCCAAATTCCGTGGTACTGAAAACCATCTTTACCGGGCGGAAATTTTTACAATTAACCCTGATGATAACAAGAATAAACTATCATTTGTCTGGTCGCGGGAGAATAGCTCAATTATTTTTCCTATTGTGACATCTACTTCGATCAACTCTTCTGCGATCGCATTAAATCTAGAATATTTAGGAAAGGATAAAGATTCTAGTTTATCAGCAGGTGATTGGGTTGAAATCATCGACGATGACTATATACTTCAAAATAGCGATCGTCAACTCCTAAAAGTTGAACAAGTGGATCGTATTGAGAATCAAGTAATTCTCTCAGGTGATGGGAAGAACAAAATATTTCTTAAAGAAAAGCACCCTCTATTACGCCGTTGGGACTCTGGAGAAGTCAAAGTAAATTTATCTGATGTGAATCATAAATGGTTTCCTCTTGAGGATGGAATCGAGATTCAACTTCAAGCAGATACTCAGAATAGCTTTTATCAGGTAGGTGATTATTGGCTAATTCCTGTGCGGACAGCTACTGGCAATGTGGAATGGCCCAAACGAAAAAATGAAGAAGGAAAACTAGAGCCTCAACCTCAATCACCACATGGTACTAACCATTATTATGCACCTCTAGCGATAATTTTAGGTAATCCTAATAAAGTCATCGTTCATGATTGTCGAACTAAAATTGGCAAGAAAGATAATTCTACCCCAGTTGAAATTAAAAAAGACAATAATACCCAAATATATGAGCCTCAGCAAAATTCTACACCACCTATTCCTCAAAAAGAAACCACTACACAAATAATCAAAGAATTCAACAGCATAATAAATGCTAGTTGGCATCACGATCAAGTTTTGGAAGCTACTATTTCAAAACAAGAGGAAAATTCTAGCAATATTCCAGAGGATCAATTATTTAATTTAAAATCTCAGGATTTAAGAAATTTCTTTACTAAATTAGGTCTAGTAATTCAGTTTAAAAAACCAGTCCGCATTGATAGCTTGCATAAAAGTAGTGTATCTGTGTTAGCTCATACGGACAATGTATTTAGAGGCGAAGTATTTTATATATTGCCAATGATAGTTGAACCAGTTCAAGTTAAAAAAGTTGAAACAAAATCTATCCGTTGGGCAATTGGCAATAATGTATTAGATCGCAATGTCAATATAATTACAGAAGTTGAAGCTTTGACAAATGAGAGCAATGGCTATACTAAAGCAGTCCGATTGATTACACCTGATGATTGGCCGCAAAAAGCCGTCTTTAACCAAAGTAATATCTATCAGTTTACTGTCCTATTACGTGGTGACTGGATTATGAATGAAGAACCATTATTTGATAATGTAAATTTTGATTTACAAGGAGATTTAAATAAAGGTATTATTCCTGATAGATTGCGTCAGCAGTGTCAAGAAAATGGAATTTTCCTTTCCAAAAATTCTATTTTAGTGACGGAAAAGGAAAATTTAAAATGGCGCTTACTCAATGAGGGTAAAATTTATATTATTAAAATAGATAATATGAAATTAACAGTTAGCAATATTCAAGCATTGGACGGCAACAATCTCTGGCCTGGTGTTCCTGAGCGGTTTAGCGGAAATGGCTCTGAAGGAGGAGACTGGGTAAGTATTATTCATATCAAAACTTGAGAGGTTAAGCTAAAGTAATTAATTACCACGATAGAATTAATTACATATCAACTTTATCTTAGCTATAAACCTATTTTGTAACAAGTTTATCAGCGTTTGTAATTACCCAAATATCCTGGCTGCTATAAAAATCACCACGTTGCTCTAATGTAAAATTACCCAGCAATAATCCCAACCATACTTCTACCATCGGCATTTGCAACACACGTTGCAGTTTAACTAAAGAAATCTCATCTTTGACATTTATCAGGTAGTTAGCGATCGCGCTCTGCCATTTTTCCACATTTTCGTCTGATGCCAAATTGTGGACATCTTCTAATAAATTCGTCAGCAGTCCCATTTTCCCGTTAATATCAAAGCCAAAGTCACCATATACAGGTTCTATCAAATCACCTTGTAATTGTTGCTGTAGCTGACCTATACGCTCGTTTAATAGGGGAGCATCCAGTTTTGGAAGATTTACCATTTCTGAGAAAATGTAGAAGGAAAGAACCCTGTGCGATCGCTGACTATGAACCAAGAGAAAGAAGAACGGATCAAAGCCTGCTTACAAGAATTGTCAACACTGCTGTATGAAGAAGCAGACAAAATTTTGCTGACAGACCTTGAAGGCATAGAAAAAACAGTTCGCAGTCAAGTATTAGAACTAGTCAGCCCAGAAATAGCCCTTTTTTTATCGAACAGAGAACTGGAACAATCATTTGGTAAAACCAGGAAAATCAAAAGTCTAGTAGGGGAATTAAAATTAAAAGCGAAACAGATACATAGACTGGGTTTAAAGCCAAGAAGTCGTTTAAGTCCATTACTTCAAAAGTGCTGTTTAAGGCTATCAGCAAATGAATCATACCAAAAAGCAGAAATCGAGATTGAGGCATTAACAGGAGTGAAAGTTGGTCACACGACACAACAAAAACTAGTTCTCGAACAAGATTTTCAGCTACCCGTAGCATTACAAGCCGTTTCAGAAGTAAGTGTAGATGGAGGAAAAGTCCGACTCAGGGGTAAACCGAAAGCAGGTTGTCACTGGCGCGACTATAAAACCGTTCGTTTGCAAGGGATTTACTATGGTGCATTTTTTGATGACAACCAATCGTTAGTTGATTATGTCAATAGCCAGCATTTGGTTAACCCACTTGTCTGCTTGGGAGATGGTCATGATGGCGTTTGGAATTTAGTCAAAGAGTTTGGCCAATCACAGCATTTTGAGCGTTGGGAAATCTTAGATTGGTATCACCTCAAAGAGAATCTCTTGCATTGTGGGTGGTTCTTTAAAGCGGTTAAAAGCTGCTGAAACTCTGTTATGGCAAGGTCAGGTAAATAATACTCAAGCTTTATTTCTTCATTGCCGAGGTAAACAAGCGAAAAACTTCATTGCTTATCTTGAAAAACATCGCTCTCGTATTGTCAATTACAGCTATTACCAGGCTGAACAACTTTGCTCTATTGGTTCTGGTGCGGTCGAGTCTGCTATTAAACAGATTGGAGCTAGGATAAAAATTTCTGGCGCACAGTGGAATGTTGAGAGTATTAATCACATCCTCTGAAATATCGAACCCAATTGACTAACGAGCCAGCATATCCGGCATCTGCCCAAATCAAATGTAGTTTAGGGAACAAGTGGTCAATTTTGTCGAATACAAGCTTTGCACCGTATGGTTCCAGAACTAAAATACTGAGTGCCATCTAAGGCTACCAACAGATGCCCACCCAGATAGTGATAGGGTTTTAGGCGCCAGCCCTTTCAATGCCTGGTAAACCCATGTAAATACCTGAAATAATCCGCTTGCTGCGATTTCGTCCAGAATATTGCGAATTTGAGGCGTGGTGGGAATTTGCGTCAAACCAAACAAGCTTCTTCGCTTATCTTGCCCACAACGACTATGCATTTGACGCTGGTGTTCCAAAAAAGATTCGCACTGCATGAAAAATACTGAAAAAGCTGCCAGCACAGTATCTTTGATGCTGTAGCGGGTCGCATTACTAGCTTGCCGGGGGTCCTTGATTTTAGCGATCGCTCTAGTCAGAAATCCCAGCATTACCCCAAAACTCAGTGTCATCGGCTCCATCTCGATGCCCTTGAAGAGATACTCCTTTATCCTCAAGGTAGACTGTACCTCTTGTCAAAATTTGAATTTGGAATTGCTGGGCAAATGAACTGCGACTTGTGGAATCTCAAGTTCCTGAATTTTATGAATGGCTCTTGGAAGAAGTGTTGCCTATGGAGGGGGCTGGCTAGGGAAAAATCTCTTTAGCATTTGAAAGCAGTTTTTCTGCTTAGTTTCCAATAGCAATTGATGCCACTGGTTCTTATTTGTGCTGCATTCTCACTGGTTAAAATCTTAGAGTTTGTGTAAATGTCAAAGATCCATCAAGTTCAAAGCGCTACTGTCATTGGGTCTAGCCTTGAGATAGCGATCGGTGATGGCTAAATTGGCATGACCCAAAGTTTCTTTCACCAATACAGGATTAG
Organism: Nostoc sp. 'Peltigera membranacea cyanobiont' 232; assembly: GCF_002245985.1. Taxonomy (NCBI): domain Bacteria; kingdom Bacillati; phylum Cyanobacteriota; class Cyanophyceae; order Nostocales; family Nostocaceae; genus Nostoc; species Nostoc sp. 'Peltigera membranacea cyanobiont' 232. The sequence goes on along the minus strand of NZ_NOLK01000066.1, from coordinate 11,869 downwards.
TCCCGCGCTCAATGGCGTGAGAACCGTGGGCATGACGTAACCAGTGAGCAGAAACTAGTTCGCTTAATCCAGCTTCAAGTGCAATTGCTTTGACAATCGGGTGCAAGTTTTGACGGTCTAAATGTCCCCCTTTTTGACTTGGAAACACTGCTTGATTGGAGTGAGCATTATCTTTGAACTCCATTAATTCCGCCCAAAGCTTTGGCTTGATGAGAATTGTCCGATTTTTGCTGCCCTTGGCTTTTCGCACGTAAACTTGACCACTTTCACCACGGGGTGTCAAATCTCCCCAAGTCAGATCGCAGATTTCACTTGCCCGTAACCCTGCCTGATACAGGAGTTTGATAATTAACAAATTACGTAGGGCTGTGTACTGGCGCTTAGGAGTTTTAGCATCAGTTAAATGCTTAGAAGCTGCTCTTACCAACAATTTAATATCAGCTTCGTCTAAATAGCGTTCGTTGATTACATCCGGCAGTTCACCGAGTTTTAGCGCCATACCCACATTAAAAGGGAGATATCCAATTTTATGAGCGAAACTAATCAAGCTTTTAGCTGCGGCAATATATATCCGTTTTGTACTAAGAGCATTGTCCCCAAAACAACTGGCGTATTCTACCAAATCTTCATAAGTCACTTTTTTGAGGGGCTTGTCCAAAAATTCCAGAAATCGCCTAATGTAGCGTCGGTAAGAGATGATAGATGACTCTGCTTTTCCTTCCAACCACAACCCAATCAACTTCGCCTCCGCCTGCGCTACTGGCAAGGAAGCAAGAGCCTTTCTATGGGCCGTTATGTGGACAAGAGAGAGCGTCATTTTTATTACTCCCTTAATAATCAGACACAATATTGGTTTCGTCTGATTTTATAGTATCTGATTTTTATTGTCCTTTAAAATGGGCGTTTCAACTCACCCTCAAGCGACTGAAAATTTCTCGATTTTTGCGTATAGTACACCTCTAATACTGAGGAGCATGACAAACACAATACTGTTATGCAATTGTTCAGCAGGGTATTTATTTTGAAAAACCTAAAAATAGGTGAAAAAAATAAACTAAAAATGACTTTATAGTTAATAAATGATATAAGAGGTCAAAGAGCGGACTCCAAATGCGATATACAAACACTACAAATGTAGTATTTGGTTAAAAAAATGGACAAGGGTGCTTATTTTAAAGAACTTGTACAAAATTCTCCCCTACTTATGTTGCTTCAGTACCAATCGGAATAGAGGGTTTATTTACGTGGCAGTGTACTGCTTTTTAAGCGCTATCACGCCATAAAACTATAGAGTCATTTTTAGTTTATTTTTTGAGAGTGGTTTGATTGCTTTGTGTTTAAGACACTTTTTTTCTAGAACCGTAAACGGGAGCTAGAGAAGTAGTTTCTCAAGAATTGCCAAGGCACTTACCAGTAATGAAATGCCCCGCCATCGCTTACGAGACATGAGAGCAACAACCGCAAGCCGGGTGAAATTGTTAAGTTGAACATTTCTAAATTGTAATCGTCGGGTGCAAAAAAGCGCTTTCCAACCGCTGCTGTAATCGCGTATATCGCAGTTGGTCGTCACTAGAACGCAAAGCCTTGGATATCGCTTTCTTGGAACCAACGACAATCGCTAACTGCTTGGCACAAGTTAATGCTGTGTACAACTGTTTACGAGACAACATCATATAAGGCTGCGTATAAATTGGCAGAATTACTACCGGATATTCTGAACCCTGGCTTTGATGAATGGTGAAGCTCCAGGCGAGGGCAATTTGATTTAAGTCTGCTCTGGTTCTAATGACAGTATGCTTACCATACTGTACAGTAACTTCCATCTCTTCAAGATCAATGGCCTTGATAATTCCGAAGTCGCCATTAAAAATTTCGTGATTATAATCATTAGTCAGTTGAATGATCCGATCGCCTTCTCGTAATAAATTCCCGCCCCTGGTAATCTCTACTTTGTCGGGACTGGGCGGATTAATCAACTGCTGCAATACGGTATTGAGGTTACGAGTCCCAAGCAAACCCCGCGAGGTGGGGCAAAGCACTTGCACATCAGTAGCTCGATTGTAACCCAGGCGGGGAATCAAGTCTGTAATGATTTCGGATATTGCTTTAACACCATGTTTGGGGTGATGACCGCCGCCGTGCCACAGACACTCAGACACGGGATTATCGGAAATCGGTTCAATTGTGGGAAACTGGCTTCGGTTAATTTGGTGAGCAGCGGTGATAATTGCGCTCTGTTGGGCTTGCCTAAATACCTTGGTCAACCGTACCACCGGAACGTGACCAGAATTAATCAAGTCAGCAAGGATTTGACCGGGACCGACAGAGGGTAACTGGTCAATGTCACCCACTAGCAGTAGTTGGGAACCGTATTGTATCGCCTTTACCAAAGAAGATGCCAGAAACAAATCAAGCATACTAGCTTCTAGGGCGACAATTGCGGTATGGGGTAAAGGGTTTTGATTATCGCGTAAGAAGCCCATTGTCTTTGGGTCAAATTCCAACAAGCAGTGTATGGTCTTGGCTTCGAGTTGTGTGATTTGACTCAGGCGTTGAGCAGCGCGTCCAGTTGGCGCAGCTAAGGCGATAGATTTGCCCATTGCTTTCCACAGAGAGACTATGATCTCGGTGGTGAAAGTTTTACCGCAACCGGGGCCACCAGTAAGAATCATTACCCTTGAATATGCAGCCATTTCTACCGCTAGCCGTTGCTGTGGTGAAAGTTTGATTTTACGACTCTTGGTGAAGCGCTCAATCCAGGCGCGAACACGAGGCATATCTTGTGCAACTGGTTGGCAAAATCTAGATTGTATTAATTGAGCAAGGTTCTGTTCGGTGTGAAAGTAGGTTGGTAGATAACATAGCAGTGTTTGGTCTGAGCTTTTCTCGCGGATTAAGTCATCCTTGAGTGCCATGTCTTTGATAATATCAGCGAGGGCATCTTCTTCGGGTGTGCGATCTGCTGTAGTCAGCAGTTTGATAACATTCTCAATGAGTTTTGGCTGGGGTAAATAGCAATGCCCATCGGCAGCAGCTTCGTTCAAAACATGAATTAAACCAGCACGGTAACGGAACTGACTATCAGGCGCAACTCCTAAATTAAAGGCAATTTTATCAGTTCTCAGAAAACCAATACCGTAGATGTCAGCAGCTAACTGGTAGGGATTACTGGTGAGAGTAGCGAGTGCTTCATCCAAGTAATGCCTGTAAATTTTGACTGCATAAGTAGTAGAAACGCCATGACTGTGGAGAAATAGCATTAAATAGATGTAAGAGATGTAAGAAAATAAAATAAAAATAAGTTGATAGCTAAATAAAGATATTTTGAATTGAAGCAGAGACTTCATATTTGGGTTATGCCATCGGCGACGGCGACCCGGACGCGAACAATCCCACAAACTATCGAGTTTGCCCCAGTACCAGCGATGAATTGTGTCGCGTACAGTCTGTGGATGCCATTTTAAGTATTGTGCGATCTTTAGCACTGTCCATCCAGCGGCTGATAAGCGTAGTACAGTGGCACGACTTTGAGTTCTTGGTGGTATACCTTTTGCTTGAGTGAGTGCTAGTAGGGCTTGATCTTCTATTGGTGACAGGTCAACTTTTAAAGGCGCTGGCATCTTGGTCAGGGGTAAAATATTTACGACTAAAAGAGATTATCCCAATTTGATGTGCCATTATTCTCTCTCGACTCGTCGCTGGTAAGGAAATCACTGCTGACGACCAACATCTATTAAATATATCGGCGATCGCTGTTGACTGTGCTGCTCACATCAAAAATTTTGGGTTTCACTGTTTCCTCTGACCCCAAACCGATTTGGCTGTTGGGGTTGTTAGACCAACTAGGGTTAAAGTTAACTTACCGCAAGCAGGGGACAAGGGGTCAACAAGTTAAATTATTTTCTTTATCTAAGAAAGAATAAGACAATACTTGCGTTGGTTGGTTGTGCTGGAGATGGAGGAAGTCGCCGCGACTGAACTGCGATCCAAGGAAGCGACTGCGCCTGATTTTTACGATTGCGTCTTCTTCCATTTTTCGAGAGTCAAGCAAGTTTTCCCAGTGGGTATTAATGCTGTGGTTGCTGACACACCGAAATTTGTCAGCGCATAATTTTCTACTTCTGCGTCCTTGAAGGCTTGTTCTACTATTGTTTGCTTTTCCTGCTTTGACAGAGCTTCAATCTTCACGTTTGCTGCGGTAGGAACAGCATTCGTTTTATCTCTGGTGAAATTTTTTACGTTATAAACTTAGTATTGTTTGATTTTCTGAATTAGTTGATTAACTACGACACAAAACTTAATTCTTGATGATTTTTGCAATCCAAACCTCTTTCAGGAATTAACCAAGGGACTTCCAAAAAATAAAATATACAGTAGGGTGTGTTAGGCGAAAGCCGTAACGCACCGAGATATCTGGCGGTGCGTTACGCTGTCGCTAACGCACCCTACAAAATTGGATATTTTTTTAATTGGAAGTCCCCAAACGAATTATTGCCATTCCCTATCCTCAAGTTCCTTCTGAGGCAACAATAAAGTGGCTTCAATTTCTTGCCTGATAGCAGCCGTCACTTCACAATTGCTATGCAGGCAATCGAGTAGTAGTTGATTGGCATCATAGTAGCGTTGCAGCACTTGCTGTTGCTCAGAGCTAAACTGCCACTCGTGGTTAATATTGCGATAATTAACGACCGTCTTCTTTACCTGTTCAGCCCAAGCTGAATAGTTCGTTTGCGACCATAGCTCAAACCGTTGTTGACTTTGACCAGAATTTGGCAATTGGTCAGAGAGTTGTTGCAAGGATTTATGGAGTCCTACATCCAGAACAATGCCCAGAATGTTGCTCATAGCTTCTCCGCAGGCGTGGATGTGAGCAAAGTCCTGGTTTCCATCAATTACACACTCCAGCAGCAGGTCATCTAATGCCGCATCCAGAAACATCCCCTGGTCGAGGCTGCTGGCTAGGGCAAAGTGCGAAGCTATGTGAGGAGTCCGACTCAAGGCCAGGTAAAAGGCTCGAACTGTCGCATCTTTTGATTGGGTAGGAATACTGCGAGATTTTTGGCTAGCCCAGGTCAAAAACTCTTGTAAATAAGCGTCTTCGGCAACGAGTGTATCAATCTGTTGCTTCATCAACTGTACTAGAGAGTCTGCACTCCTGAGCATGGTAGCAGTTAACAAGAAGATTTCGCGCCAGTGGGGGTCGGTGATATGATTGACCAGACCATAGAGCGCTTGCCCAAATGCCTCTAAGTTATGGCTGGCAACGATTTTCCTCGCTGTGAAGTATTCTTGAAATGCTAGATAGGAAAAGGAAAAAATTCCCCGCGCCCGTTCTGCCAGTAGCCCATGTTGAGCCTCGATTGCTTTCAGCACCGCTTCGCTTTCGATTTGCAGTGACTCTGCATCCATTGGCACGTTGCTGAGATTCTGAATATAGTCACCAATATATTGCTCAACGACGCGTTGCTCAAAAAAGTACTGACCTTGCTCAAATGTCGCTGCGGCAATTTTACTCAATAATTTCAGCTTTTGTGGTAATAAAAACCCTCGGTAAACTTCATCCCGTTCAATGCCTCTGGCTTCATCCCATTTGCCCAATAGAAGGTCTAAACCTTCCTTATAAAAGTCAGTCCGCTTAGTCGGAAATTTTTCTTGACCGTGAAACACCCAGCAGGCAAGATGCAGAAATAGGGGTGTGACGACGAGTTGGCGAAATTGCCAATTTTCAGCTAATTCCAACTTCTGAATAAACTCAACAGACTCGGCCAGACCATCTTTTTGGTTAGTCTTGGTAAAGACCACAAACCATTTTTGAGCGAAGGCTCGGATTTGTTCTAAGGTAAAGGGAGCAATTTCAACATCGGTAAAACCTCGGAGTCTGAGTTTTTGAGCTGCTGTTCGACAGGTCGCCACGAACTGATTTGTGTGATACTTCTCTGAAAACCTGCGAATTTCGCTTAAGACAGCATTACTTTGTTGGTGAAGAACTTCATCCATACCATCAAGCAACAGTAACACTCTGCCTGCATTCAGCAAGGTTTCAATTACTGAAGGATCGGAAATTCCAGATGCAAGGAACTCCTGGCTGATGTATTTTAACAGGCTGAACTCGTTGGTGACAATAGATTCTTCAGCAAAATTTTTTAGGGTGATGAAGATTGGCACTTGATTTGCCGTAAATGCGTTTTGGTTACACTGAATGGCGAGATATTGCAAAAAGGTGGTTTTACCTACTCCTGGTTTGCCTAGCACCCTAAGCTTGGAGTAGGTTTCAACTGCCTGTGTACCAGGTATCTGTTTTTCGTCAGCCTCACCTAAGCCAAAACGGTCAAATTCTTTGGGATAAAGGTTTTGCAGATCGGTGATTTCTAAGTACTGAAGGCTAGCAATCTCCTCCAAAATATTCACATCTATATATATGTCATCGATCGCAACGGGACGGCTGATATCCAATAACTGCAAAATACCACACTGGTATTGAATTTTATCGAAGCGTTGCGATCGCACTTTCTTCACTAATTTATCAATATCCGACGCAAGAGGCTGCGCGTATTCTTCTCGCTCCAAAAATTCTGCTGGAGGATTAGTCGCAATCTCCCGCCAATTCAGTGACAACACTAAACAAATTTCAATAAAAGTATGACGCTCAACTGGACGACCACTGAAAAGCCGCCAAATTGGTTGTCTAGTCTTGAGGTTGACTTCTGCTGCTAGATTGTCTTGTGTCCAACCCTTGCGAGCAAACGCTTTTTTAGCCTCTTGAATCCCAGTGAGTGATGCTTGGAGCGATCGTTTGACCATAGGACAAAAACTTGATCCTAAAATCAAGGACTCAAACTTTTATTAACATCTTTCATCATAGAGTTTTTTTTGTGGTAATCACTCTCTCCTTGGTTAAGGATATAAGTAAGTAGGCAGGAAAAAACCAAACTATGTAAAGCTCCGCCCTCTAATCAAAGCAATAAGCCTGTGTGGCAGTGTATGTGGTTCGATGATGTCGAAGATTTGGCTGCCAATACACCCTCTAACTTCTTACCACCCATACATCAAAACTAATTTTTCACCGAAATTTGCCCAGGCGTTTTGAAAGCATAAACGTGCCGCCCCGGCAAACTTCTGGTTACAGTCACAGAGCCCCGGCATGAATTACGTAAACAATTACAAACTGCTTAATTGATAAGCATTTCCGCTTTTCTTAGTGCCATTCGCTAAGGGCAGTTACTCCCCGTTGCTCCAGACGTGTAGCACAATACTTCTTGATAACTCTGCATCAAGATATGAAAACATTCTTGACACAATACCTTTCTATGTCCAATGAATCTCTTTAGAACGAAAAGCTCTATCCCAATCGTTAGCAATCACCTCCATGATATTTATCATGCCCTCATACCCAAAATATGGCTTGTCAACATAGGTTTCTCTGTTAGTGGGGCTAAATACATCAAAAGCAATTTTGATTCCCAATTCCTCTGCCATGTATTTTTCCCATGCCGAGCCAATCACAGCATCAACATCAAACTCTTCTAAAGTCTGTTTTACCTGATAGCCATCTGCCGAAAATATTACGCGGGAAGTAAGACCGAGGCTGTGCAGTTCTCGCTCCAAAATTGAACGAGAATCAGGCATCGCCGAGCGAAATAATAAGACTTCTGGAATCATCTCCAATTCTTCAAAGAGCATTCTGACCAGTCCAATGCCAAGCGTCCCATCCGCAGATACGGCAATTCTACAGTTGCGATATCGGGGAATAATCATCAATGCTCGTTTGCGAAGTGTATCTACAACCATTTCTTCGCCTTGTTTGATGATTGGCTCTACTTTTTCATCTATCTTGAAATGTGCCGCCAATGCCTTCAACCACCGAGTAGTGTTGTTTACACCTATTGGTAAAGGTATATCATCAAGGATCAAAGGGATGTCATGGGTCTGTTGCATTTTCCGAGCAAACTTATACCCAACATCATGACTGAGAACAATATTGGCGGTTGCCTCACCAGCTAGCTCCAGTTCTTCAAATGAGGTATTATGAGAAAAGACAGTCTGTACTTTAATCCTTAAAGATTTTAATGTCTGCTTTACCCATTCCAAATCAGCCCACCAAGTAGGATTCAGATTTGCCTGTGGTGCAATGATATTTACAATCCTTGGCTTCCTGCCCCTTCTCTTGGTCTGCCTTTTTTTGATAAAAGGAAGTAAAGCTTCCAAACCCATCTCCAAGCCATCGTAAGCATTGCCCCGAAACCCACCAGCCATTAAAGGAACGAGTTTGGCTTTGATATCTGGCTGAAGCTGGTTGCACAATCCCGCAATATCTTCACCAATGATGTCTGCCGCGCAAGTCCCAACGACAAACATCACCTTAGCATCAAAAGATTTATCCGCGTCTTTAATCATCCCTTTGAGTTTCTCAGACGCTCCCATTACAATGTCTGACTCAAAAAGACGAGTACAAGCTACTTTCCGCTTGGTGAAATCAACCTCATGAGCATCATACCCAGCTGCGACAGTGGACGCGCAACCCTGTGGAGACTGAATTACAATACTGACATCTTTAATACCAGCAACCGTAGTTGCAATACCTTCAAGGGCACAGCCAACTACTGGGTCTTTACTATGATTACAATTGTCAAAAGTTGTTTCAGCAGACATTTTTTCCTCCTGTTTTTCTAAGGCTTGACTATGGTAAATGCGTTTCACGCAGCCTGTAGCGACTTCTGCCAAGACGATTCCGTGTTTTGTGCAGCCTGTAACAGCTTCTGCCTTCCCTGTAGCAACTTCTGCCAAGACGATTCCGTGTTTCGCGCAGCTTGTAACAGCTTCTGCCTTCCCTGTAGCAACTTCTGCTTTGACGTTTTCGTGTTTCGCGCAGCTTGTAACGGCTTCTGCTTTGACATTTTTGGCTTAAGCCTTGTCCGTATCAGTCTACGTACGTTGGGTTAAGGAACAAAACTCAACATTTCCGAAGAGTTTGTTGGGTTTCACTTCGTTCTACCCAACCTACAATTTTCTGCGTGAGACAAATCCATACTTTATATTCAGCAAAGTCACATTTCATTTATTACTCGTTGCAACATTTGCCCCGTCTCTTCTCTGCATATACGGTACAATCAGGCATGTCTTGAGCTAATTTTCCGCTTAGTGATTGAGTAGATGCTAACCCGGAATTTTTAGGGAACACCATTTGCTTGGTTAAGGAACTGCGAGGTCTAAAGCCATATTGAAGTGCTGTTTTGATACACCTTGCGACCTTTAAGGCTCCGCGATAGCCAAATCTGGGACGATTTAAGATAGCATTTAAATCGACTACAGGAATATGGGGGAAACTCAAGGAAGAACCAAAATAAACTACCGATTCTGCATCAAGACCACCAATGAAATCCAGTAATTCATCTTCTGTTTGTTTCATGGACTCGTACTTGCCAAAGGCCAGTGTCCCTTTCGTAATCAGGATTTCCGGGTCTAACCCTGTTTCCAATAGGTAGTCTACACTGGTTTCTCGTGCTTCTNGTACTCCAGGGATGGAAGTTATAGATTACTACACGCATCCCAAAATCACGATCCAACATGTGAGCAAGGGATAAGCACTTGATAGCATCATGTCCTTCGATAATCGCTAACTTCCCTTCTATATAACCCTTAGCTGCTTCAAATTCAGTCTTGATTGCGGCATATTCCTTTTCCATTAGGGCAGCCGCTTGCTCTTCCATGCCTAAATATTTTGCCGCGCCTTCGAGCCATTTTTCTGTAGCAGTGATTCCATAAGGAAGGATAGTAGAATTTAGCGGAGTACCGAACTTGTCTGACATGGCTTTGCCGATGGTATAGCCAAGATCCAAACATAAAGTACAGTTGACTGCCGCACTCGGCGCTTGCTTTAGTTCTTCTAAAGTACAGTCACCAGCGATGACGCTATGAACTCGTGCCCCCATTCCTTCTATCAATCGCACCAGTTCTTTAACATCAGTTTCGACTTCTGTTCTTTCAGGGCCCATCTTTGCGCCCACAATATTGACAGCGTCGGCTAGTTGTGCTTTCCGTTCTGGAGTTGGTGGCTCCATAAAGTCTACGATTTGCCGAAATACGATGTCAAATCCACTGCGATACTCTCCGGCAAATCCTTCACAATGTATCGTCATGATCTCAGACTGGATTTCGCCGCGCGCCTTATTCACGACATCATCAACACAGTCGCCAATAATGCCAGACGCGCAACTAGTAGCAACAACGATCGCATCGGGATGGTATTTTTCATCTACTTCTCGAATCGCGCCTGCTAATTCTTTTTCTCCACCAAAAATTACCGCCTTCTCACTCATGTTTGTAGTCACCACGGGTTCATAAGGGGAACCACTATTGCGGCTATTGGTCAGCTTGTATGCCCGCTTGACACCATAAGCACAGCCACTCGGCCCGTGAGAAATGACGATCGCATTTTTTATGCCACTTAAAATCTTCGTTGCAGTCCAAAATTTACAGGGGCGAGTATGACTACCTTGTAAAGTAGTCTTAATCTTACCCTCTTTTGCCAAGCGATACAGTTCGCTCAAATTTCCGTAAAATACAACATTCTGATCTATACTTGCAGTCATGATCGCTCTCCAATATTTTATCTTTTTTAAACGCATAGGCGCTTCGCCTTCCCGCAGGGTAGGGTCGCTGAGGTTGGCGCAGAGGAACGCAAAGTTTTGAAATTTGATTTACTCTGCGCTCCTTTGCGTTTGACTCTGCGTTCCTTTGCGTTGAAAATTCAATCTACCAGACGTTTAAGATCCACTCGCGATCGTGCTTGTTCTCCATATCTGCAAACATGGCGTTGGCAATGTTATCTGCTAGCCATTCTGCTCCTTTGTAGCCAATCACAGGATATTTCCACAGACCTGCGCGGTCAAAGCTGGGGAAGCCTACCCGAACCATCGGAATTTTGTTATCGATAGAAATATACCGACCCTTGGAATGACCGAGAATCAAGTCGATTTCGAGGGATTTATCTGTAATGCGGCGCTCCAATTCCCAGAGGTCTGCATTCCAGATAACTTCGATATCACAAGCTGCTTGCTTCTCCAACTCGGCAATTCTTGGGTCTTTGGTGCAAGCTCTGTTGTCGTCTCCCAACAACATCAACACTGGCTCTAACTCAACTTCTAAGCAGAACTCTGCTAGACCAATTACTAAATCGGGATCTCCGTAAATAGCAACCTTCTTGTTGGCGAAGAACATGTGTGCGAGATCGGCGATCGCATCAATAGCTTTACCACGTTCTCTAACTAAAGATTCTGGTATTGCTTTACCAGTAAGTTTGCTAATATTTTGCAGCCAGATGTCGGTATTTTTAATACCAATTGGTGTTGGGCCAAGAATTGCGGGAACTTTGAACTTCTCTTGTAAGAATTCGGCTGCACTACCGCCTTCATATTTGCATAAGGCAATAGTTCCCAACGCATTGGCAGAATCAGCAATGTCTTCAATGGTTGAATTCCCAAAGGCAAAACTTGTCTTATCAGGCATGGTGGGCGCATCGAAGGTTTCTGTATCCAGTAAAATGTTTCCTGGAACGTCCATCTCTTTTAAGATACGCTTAACTTCAGTGACATCTCCAGGGTTAAGCCACCCGGTGATGATGTTCAACTTGCCAGTTGGTTTGCCTTTTTTTGCTAGGCTAGAAATGATTGCGTGTACGCCGACATTATAGCCTGTTACCTGGCTACCTTTGTAACTGGGAGTATGTACAGGAACAAGGATAATCTTGCGATCGGGATAAGCCTCCTTTAAAAAGCCGTTGAGCTTGTTAATGGTTCCTTCGATATCGTCCCCAATTGTCTCAGTTGAACAAGTCGTAATAATTGGGATAATCCGTAAATCGGGATATCGT